>CAYHRX010000639.1:0-2185 GCA_964359075.1 uncultured Chitinophagales bacterium | reverse complement strand
GATCGTAGATTTTCAGAGTGACCCGACTCTGCTTGGGGAGAGCGTAGGTGATGATCGTCGTGGGGTTAAAGGGGTTTGGATAATTCTGTTCGAGCGCGTACACAGTCGGCAACGAGGCAAGATCAGTCACGCCTGTGGGAGTTGTCGTGCCGAAGAAGGTCCCGGCAGCACCCGAGGTCACCTTGAAATTCTGACTCAGTGAACTCAGGAGTCCAGAGGACTGTCCCGTGATTGCGCTGCTAAAGAAGTTCGCGCTCCTCGGGTTTGACAGTCCGAGTCCACCGTTGTCGAAGACGTCGGCCTGGATGCGGAAGTTCTGGCTGCTCTGTCCCCGGCCACCCTGAGTGATCAGGAGAAGGAGACCAACAAATAAAATGATCCGTTTCATTGTAACCTCCTATGCATACCTTTTCGTGTTAGTGGAACTAGCAGCTGGATGGCACATCACTATTCCTGATTCTGCTTCGGCAATGAGGATTCCATTTTTGAGTTGGAATTCGACGGGACTTGAGCGGCTGGCCTCATGCGAACGTCCTCATAACCACGGCGCTTTGCAGAGACTTCCCAGTCAAAAGTTGCGTCAGAGCGCCCCTTCATGAGTTCCCGAACTACAAAACGATCATCCGCTTTCTTCGCGACAAACATGCCGTTGCACTCAGCAGTAGGGCTGATCCTTACTATCATCGGATGCTTGTCATCAATGGTAACAGTCTCGAGGAACATCGGATCAAGTTTTATGATTGTCTCACCGTCCACGAGGTATCCAGTGCCCCGATCTGTAAACCAGTTTTCTGTTGATTCGTCCGCATACATCTCGCGTGTGCCGTATGACTCTGTGGGAGCCACTGCCATCTTCGAGCCGCTCACTTGCAGGTTATTGACAAACAAGGTGCCGGTGACCAAGGCATTCCCATCAGATCTCAGATGATGCACGAAGTTGCCTTGCTGGTCCTTGATGGTGATTCCATCAGTCGGAGAAATACTGGCGGTCCTTCCGTCGCTCAACGGAACCGTAATCCCCTGTCTGAAGGTCTCTAGAACCCTGTGATCAGAGCTTGTGGCTGTAAATGAGATCATCGGCGTGCGTCCGGTCGGACTTGCCGGGTTGCCCGTCACAATGTGTATGCTTCGCGCGTATATCTCCCCTGTGCTATCAATGACAAGGTTTGGGTTCGTCCGGTCCTGGCCTCCGACGGTAATCAGGGGGACGAAGTGTTCTGGAACACGGTGTATGGAACCTGCAGTGTCAAAGGAGACAACAGCCTGACGTGACGTTGGGCTGAGTGGATTGCCGGTGACAATGTGGATACTCTTGGCGTATATCTCCCCAGTACTATCGATAACTAATTTGGTGCCAGCAGAATCCGTGCCCCCAACCGTAATTATTCGCCTGAAACGCTCCGGCCCGTGATGGAGGGAGTATTTCTTAACGATAATTGTATCAACTTGTATTCTGATTGTGTCAATCCCGCCCGGAGGTCCCGGAGGTCCTTGTGGCCCTGGAGGTCCCGGAGGTCCTTGTGGCCCTGGAGGGAGAGTGGCTTTCAATGAATCCGCATACAAAGCCACCATCGCGACGGGGGAAGGATAAATCGGGATGGGCGGCAGCAGGACCTCGCTCCCCACCGTCAGCCGCAACCCAACTCTCTTCTGAAAGATGAGAGGATTAATGCGATTTCCGAGAGTATCGACGCTGCCGATGGCGTGCTGAAAAATACCGTTCTGAACGTTTAGGGCCGTCGCGGTTTCCTGAAATAGAACCGTAGTAGGACTGTCCAGGTCAATCAGCTCGAACTTCACCGGAAACGTCCCGTTATATCGTGTGCCATCAGGCCTCGTCAACAAGCCCTGGTAGTCGATGCACCTTGGGACGCGTGGAGAGGGCCTCCCTTGTGCCTGAGCCTTCAGGTTCAAAAGGAAGAGAAGAAGGATGAATACTGTGGTCATCCTCAATAGAGAGTTCTTCATGCTCACCTCCGTGGTTTGTGGTTTGGAACTAGAAAGCGAATGAATTTCTGACTGAATTGAGCTCTTTGTTACCTTCCCCCAGCAAGTTTCAAAGAGGCGTCTCATGTATTCTCTGAGGTCTCCCAGTTGCTTAGTGGCTCTCGCTTCTCAATCTTTGGACCGAGTTGTTTTCCTTGAGACGCTTTGACTCGCCCAACGTTGTGATGCCCATCTCTTT
>CAYHRX010000638.1:0-2188 GCA_964359075.1 uncultured Chitinophagales bacterium | reverse complement strand
CGACCCAATAGACAGCGACGACCAGAAACTCACCACGTCGGTCCAGTTGAACCATCCCAATGATAATGCGGAGCATTTCAGGATTGGGCTTGAGTACTCGTGGCAGCAGACGTTCTTTGTCCGTGGCGGCTTGAAGCGAACCATCGGACAGCGGCTTCTTGCTGCTGATGGGACTTCCGAAGAGGACTTCACGTTGGGTGCTGGCGTGAATGTGGCTGTTGGGATCAGTAAGGTGAGCGCGGACTACGCGTTCAGTAACTACAACCGGCTTGGGACGGTTCACAGAATCTCACTGGCATTTACCTATTGACTATGCATCGCGGGCATTACATAGCGATCGCCATCCTTTCGGGACTTCTCTTGCTTGCAGGATGTGAGAAGAAGTTCGACCTCGCAACATTGCCTCAACAGGATGCAACGGTTGACACTGCCGCTGCCTATGTGCAGCTTTCCCCGCCATATGTTGGCTTCACGCAGCCTCAGGACATCCTGATTGGGAATGACCAGCTTCTGTATGTCGCCGACACACGCGCCAATCGCCTCGTTATGATGAACCTTGCCGGCACTGTGCTCAGCTCAAGATTCATGATCCACCCGATCTCAATAGCTCAGGACTCCCGTCTCGACCTTCTTGTCGGCGGCGAAGTCGTGGCGACAAATGGAGACACCGTTGGAGCAATATTCCGAATCCATCTCGTATCGTCGTCTCAAGACTCTGCGCATCGGCTGGACCGTGCACGTATCGACACAGTATGGCGCGAGGTGGCAAGACCGCACAGGAGATTCCCTGGAATTACAGTCTTCCCTGACAATGTCTGGCTCGCCGTGCGAACGGGTTACGACAACAGCAGTCCGATCGATCCCGATGCCCGTGTGTTGGAGTTTGACAGGAATGATGTCTTCATCACTCCGCTTCCTGCGTTCATCACAGGCGGACAGTCTCCAACATCAATCAATAGGCCCTCGGCGATTGCATCATTTCCTGGCGTGAAGGACTTCGTTCTCACCCAGTCCTCGGAAGGTGTCAGCTATGCAGCAATATGGATGCGATACGAGCACACACCTGACTTTGAAGGCTGGCTCACGAGGTTTGACCCAAACAATCCGACAGACTTCTTCAAGGTGGGACGTTACGTGCAACCGGAGGCTGTAACGATTGACAAGGCGAGGAGGGATGTCTTCATAGCTGATGCGGCGCTGGATAGCGTGTTCAAATTCAACAGCAGGGGTGCCTTCAAGGTTGAATCGTTCGGACTGAAGAAGAGCGGCAATGTCATGAAGCAGCCTACCGGGCTCGCGTTCTTCAGCCGCATTCTCTACGTGCTTGATGGACAGGAAGGGAAGATCTTCCGCTTTACGCTGACCACGGATGTTCCGCGCTAGAGACGCGGTTGAGAACCCATCAAAAAGGAATTTAACCGCAGAGATCGCAAAGAGCGCAGAGTAAATGATTGGAATAGAAACAGAAAACAATACTTTTCTCCCTCCGCGACCTCTGCGTTCTCTGCGGTTAAGCTTTTCAACTGCGCTTCTAGAAGCCTGGTCGGAGACTCATGCTCAAGTAGAATAACCGCAAAGAGCGCGAAGAAGGCGCGGAGAGCCCAAAGGAACAGTCACTTCGCGACCTTCGCGGTTATCTTCTAACCTGAGCGCCTTCGACGAGGTTTCTACTTCAACAGCTTCGACGACACTGCAACTACGCGATGCCAGTACTCTCTGTGGATGTAATGCGTGAGGATGTTTGTGAAGTCGGTCAGTAGCGAAGGCGGCAGCAAGACCACAAGCAGTGATGCTTGCTCACCTGCGGCATTCTTGTGGTCGAGGAATACGTTGTAGTCCGTCAGCGAAACCTCACTATCCAGATCCTTCCTCGTCCCTCGGACTACTCCAAACATGATTCGTTGCTTCTCTTTGTCGAGCCCGATTACATCAGGCACCCGTGGTTTGAGATCTCCAAACCCATCGTTGTGAATAGCGGGAGGAGGTTTGTATCCCTCGAGGTCCTTTGCCCCGTACACGATGTACTTTTGGCTCAGGAAATACTCTACAAGCTCTTCGACAAGTCGGTTCTGTTCAGCATTCATGTAGGATCGTCGTGATGGCGGGACTCGTGCAACATGGGGGGGATGGCAATGGACGTACTGCAAACTCAGCCTGCTGTATGTCGACCAGTCTGATCGACATACAA
>CAYHRX010000637.1:0-2203 GCA_964359075.1 uncultured Chitinophagales bacterium | reverse complement strand
GCTGCTATTGCCGTGTTGCTTGTCAAGCTACGAGATGCTAATTCGGTGGCGTTACGCCGCGACACTGCCGTCGCTACCCTCGAAAGGCGCGTAGAAGCAAGCCGTGTCCTTTTGCATGCGGTCGAGGAAAATCGGAAACGACTAACCAAAGAAGGAACGGCTCTGGCTGCGGCTGAGCGAAGCGCACCCACACCTGCGGTTGCTGACCAAAAACACCAAGAACGTGCAAAAGAGGAAGGTAGTGCGGCGCCCTACAACCCAGAGCATGAGCAATACCGGGTTCTGAGGGAGAACGCGAAGATCGGGAAAATATATGGCGCCCTGTACCGGGAGTTACACTTAAGTCCTCAAGAAACAACTACGTTCCAGAAGCTGCTGGCGGACCGAAACCTACTCACGGGGGACATCGTCGAGGCCGCACGTGAGCAAGGCATTACTCCAGAATCGTCTGCGGGCCGAGGAACAATTAATGAGTTGGTCAATAAGTTCCGGCAGGAGTACGACCAGCAAATACGTGAAGCGCTCGGTGATGTTAGATATGATCAGCTCCGTCTGTACGAGCGAACGGTGCCCGAGAGAAACATAGTTAACGAGTTAGCGCAGCGACTGCAATCCGGCTTAACGCCTCTCAGTCAAGAGCAAATTGAACACTTGGTTGTGATAGTAAATAGATCTCGCGATCCTGACCAAAAAGGCCGGCTTCTCACCTCGCAGGAAGGAATGATCGTGAGAGCGATACCCGCTTCGGCAGTAACCGAAGCAAAAGCCGTACTGTCAGGCCCGCAAATCGAACTACTGAGCGAGCTTCAAAAGGAGCAGGCAGCCCGAATGAAGAGCGGTCGCGGATCACCCCCTGGCACGACTGGGCCGAACAGCGTCGCCGGCAATAAACGGGTACTGCCAGGTAAATGAACCGCGATAATATTTTGGCCCATGAGGGCTCGCAACGATAAACAACTGTTGAAACGTCTAATGAAAACATATCTAGGTAAGAGTATTTCGGTTTTCCTTTCGCGTTCAGCCGCGCTCGTGGCGCTGCTTCTTATTGGAGCGCCATCCGGCTCGGCAGTGTGCGAAATAGACAGGTCGGGTGAGGAACTTAGCGGCAATTGCTATAACGTCACCATAGCGCACTCATACGGTAGTACCGATGTCCATTCCGATAACTGTATTCCCGACAATAGCTGGGCTACGAGTAACGGAACCCAGGAATACGAGACGGTGTACCTGTGCCCGGGTGACGTGATTTCCATGGTTGATAATACTGGCTACGATGTTACCACGTTTGATTGTGGTTGGGACTCTTCAAACTGGTACGATGGCTATTCCTGCTAGTCTGATGGGGTCATAGTGGCGTGGCAGCGGTACACTGCCACGCGTCTCACTACTATACACGCGTTTCCAGCGCAATAGAAGAATATGCGTAATGTCTGGGTCATTTTACTCGTCGCGTTGTGGAGCGCCGGCCTATCTTCTGCACAACTTCAGTGGAGCGCGACGCGCATTTCAGTTCAGGCGGAATACGGTCAGAACACCACAACTGCCATATTTAAATACGAAAATGTGGGCACGGCGCCGGTAAAGATTATCGCCGCGGAGCCGAGCTGCAGTTGCCTGACGCCTAAATACTCTGACGCTGCGCTGGGCCCCGGTGAATCCGGGACGATTACTGTTGAACGGCCATTTAGAGGGGAAACCGGGCGGCTTGAGGGGATTGTTAAGGTTTCGACTGATAACGCTTCAGATAAACACCATGTGCTCACACTCGTTATCAGTGTGCCAGAGTCGATAGCTTTCGTCCCGCGGTTTCTCTTTTGGAGGCTCGGTGAGGATAACGCGACCAAGGCGACGGTCATTACATTGGCCCGTCCCGAGGATATGAGAATGCTTCAAGTCCACTGCTCAAATCCCGATTTCGTGACGGGGCTTATCGCGATCGATGTGAATCGGGTATACCGATTAACGGTCCAGCCAAAGAACACGCGAAAGGTGATGCAGACTGCTCTCAAAGTAAACGTAATAGTCGCTGGCCAAGAGCAATCTTTTCTCGTATACGCAGCTGTAAAATGACGGCTATGCTGCGAGGGGCGGCAGGAAAGAGTCATGCTCTACCGTGTACCTCAGCAAGTGAATTACTGCCGGCCGCCGTTGCCTATAAAAGCTCTCAAAGAGGAACATGGTAAAGCGTATGCGTCCGACCGGC
>CAYHRX010000636.1:0-2208 GCA_964359075.1 uncultured Chitinophagales bacterium | reverse complement strand
GTCTCGAAGATCTATGGGTAAAGCTTGGTACCCCAGCTAAATTACGTATGATCCGCTTTGGCGGGCAAGCAGGATGACAGTCTGAGAGTATTTCAACGGTCTCCGACGACGACTTGACAAACGAAGAAAAATGCCATAATAACAAATGGCGCTTCTTTGCGCGCGGAGACTCAACAAATGTTTACGCCCATTCGAATCACCAAGATATTCAGTTTCCTCCTCGTGTTCGTCCTTTCCCTCACTGGAAGCACACCTGCTCACGGCGAGGAACCAGCCACCACTGCACCGACGGCAACGACGAAAGTTCCACTCGTGCTCTCGGCACAGTGCAAGCGTGGACTCGCCTATCCGCCAATACAGGACGCAGTGCTTCATCCTGGCTGGATCGTCGAACTCGCAAAAGGCATCGCGGAGACCTTTGAAGAAAAGGTGATACACCGAGGAAGTCCCTACGACGTTGGCGACGTGGCTGCAATCCTATACGCGCCAGCGTGGCTCCGAGAACTCTGGGTAGAGATGGCCTGTGGCACAATAGTTCCATTCGATGACTCTGATAGTGGCACAGACGCATGGCAGACATGGAAGACGCGATTTTGGGAAGCTGGACGTCGGTTCATGGCTTCGCCCAACACGCTCACCATGCTGGGACATCATTTCCTTCGTCCAGTCGCGATGGCAATCGCGGACAAGGATCCGCACGGTCACCTCAAAAGCTATTTGAAAGAGGTGATCCTTCCGGAGTTCGAAGAGAAAATCAGTCCAGAGACCGCAAGCCAGTTCAACGCCTACGCGACAGCGAAAGCTGTGTACGATGATGCTCGCGTCTCGAAAGAAGATGACGTGACGTGGCATGGCGCTGGGACATACGACCCGCGCGAATGGAAAATGCGCCGCTACCGCGAGGGAGGACATGCCCTCGTCAATGCATACGCATCACTCATCCGCGAACTCATCGCACGACTTCCAGAGGCGGAACATCCGCTACCAACGAAACCGACTCCAGACGGAGCCGTGCTGGGTGGAGACGGAACCTGGCGATAACCACCCGCTTCTCACTGCGAGACCATTTGATGGTCTCTTTTTCTTTGAATTGATCTCTTCATTCAACTTCGGTTTCTATCAACGGTCTCACTCAAGATCATGTCACAAGGACGTTATTATGTCCTTGTGACAGCATTGATAACCACCCCTAACCCCTCCTTAAAAAGGAGGGGGACCGGAACGAAAAAAGAGACCAGTATGGTCTCTCGTGCGTACTAGCCAGCGGGCATGGAGCCGTGCGCGTCATGTGCCTGCGATGCGCTGAGCAAGTTATCCACGTACGTCCCAATCAAAGCTGTGGAACCGACGTTCCAAGCATCCCACATGTCGGGACAAACATCGCCTTTGATGAGTTGCAGGCTCCAGAACATCGGTCTCCCGCAGAGTCGGCTCCCGGCGGAATCGGTCACGTCCAGGCTCAATACCACAGGATCGTTCAGCTTCAGCTGAGCCTCCAGGCGCCACGGACAGACTCCCGGCCCCATGAATGGCGAGTATCGGAGCCACTCCCAACGACACCACACTCGAGAAGCCTTCTTGCCAGAGAGCGGGATCACGATCGCAAACTCCGGCTTGAACATCTCCATTGAACGCTCAGAACTCTGCATGTACGTCGGCTTCCACCCAGACTGTTGGATGTCGTACACAACCCTCTCACCGTCCAGGGTGCACCACAGGCTGTAGCCCTTCACGTTGCGTCGCCAGAAGGTCTTGAGACGCTTAGTGCGCAGGCCATACGCGGCGCTGAACCAAAGGACGCTTGAGAAGAAGAACGAGGAGGAGGTATCCCCTTCCCTGGTGAGGGCGTCGTAGAGGAAGCACGACCCGCCGGCGATGAAACACAGCAGGGCAAACATGTGCATCACGAAACCCTTCACCGGCATGTAAGGTTCCAGTGCTCCGCAATCCAGTCTATCGATTCGCATCTCTGACTCCGATTCCCGCGTTGGGAGATGGGACGCGCTGTGAGCAGGTCTTCCCTCGCACAATCGCAAGTGATCCCACCGACATGCCATGTCGCTCACAAACGACGTTACACACCAAGTCTGGGAGAGATTCCCAGGAAGGACAGAATAGACAAATCGAACGGAAAAGTCAAGAATCAATCTGAGACCGTTGAAAAACTCACGTTTGTCATCCTGACGACCGAAGGGAGGAAGGATCTCT
>CAYHRX010000635.1:0-2215 GCA_964359075.1 uncultured Chitinophagales bacterium | reverse complement strand
CGTGTCAGGAATGGACGCACAGTTCAGTGTGACGAAAGGCTCGCTCAGGCGCTCGCTATGCCGGTAAATGAAGTTGGCGATCAGCTCCTTGCCGGTGCCGCTCGGCCCCTGAATCAGGACTGTGGACTCGGTCGGAGCAACTTTGGCGGCGATATCGAGCACCTTGTGAAAGGCCTCGCTCTCACCGACCATCTGGAACGGGCCCTGAAGCTGTTCCAACTGGTTCTTCAAGACCGTGTTGTCGATGACGAGCTGGCGCCGCTCGAGTGCGCGCTGGACTGTAGTCAGTAGTTCGTCGCTGGTAGATGGTTTCGTGATGAAATCATACGCCCCGAGCTTCATGCACTCGACGGCGATCTTTATGTCGTTCACGCCGGTGAGCATGATGACTTCGATGGAAGGGTAGGTTGTCTTGACAAACTTCAGCACTTCCACGCCGTCCACCTTGGGCATCTTGACGTCGCTGAGGACTAAGTGGAAGAGTTTGTTCTGGAGGGCATTAATGGCGGCAACACCGTCCGCGGCAGTATCCACGGTGTATCCACTGCCGCTGATGAGCGAAGAGAGCATGTAACGCACCGCTTCTTCGTCATCAACAATCAGTATGGAGAACGCCTTCTTCGTCATGAGATAACATCCAGCCAGACCCTATATAGAGAAAACACTTTTGAAAGTCAACCGCTCTGTAGAACCTGAATTTTCAGATGGAAGCTGTTTCTGTTCGTTGATTTTGTGGCAGGCTCTTGTTACCTTCATCAGGCGTACGTCATCCCGGACCATCACACAGATTGCCATCCCATGAAGCTCTCCGAAACGTTTATCCAATCGCTACCAAAGGTACTCCTGCATGATCATCTTGACGGAGGCCTTCGCCCGCAAACCGTGATTGATCTGGCCAAAGATCAGAAGTATAAGAAACTGCCTGCCACGGATGCAGGAGAGCTTGCCGAATGGTTCCACCGCGGCGCAAGGCGTGGCAGTCTGCCGCTCTACCTCGAAGGTTTCGCTCACACGTGTGGCGTTATGCAGACGGAAGAGGCGCTCGAGCGAGTGGCGTATGAAATGATGGAGGATATGCACAAGGACGGCGTTGTGTATGTGGAGACCAGGTTCTCTCCGATCTTCCACACGGACAAGGGATTGCATTGGGATGACGTTGTGAATGCAGTGCTTACGGGGCTCGAACGGGGGAAGAAGAAATTCGGTGTTGAGTACGGCGTCATCATCTGCGCGATGCGCAATATGCAGCTCTCGCCGGAGATGGCGGAGCTTGCTGTGGATTTCAGAGAGCGGGGTGTCGTCGGCTTCGACCTTGCAGGTGAGGAAGGCGGCTTCCCGCCAAAGAAGCATGTGGATGCATTCCACTACATCCAGCGAGAGAACTTCAATATCACGATCCATGCGGGCGAAGCCTTCGGGAAGGAAAGCATCTGGCAGGCGATCCAGTGGTGCGGTGCCCATCGCATCGGACACGCAACGCGGCTTATCGAAGACATCGGGCTCGACCGCCACGACCCAACCAAGATTGTGAAGATGGGGTATCTTGCTCAGTACATCCTCGACAAGCGTATTCCGCTTGAGATTTGTCTCACGAGCAACGTGGATACCGGCGCTGTCAGAAGCGTGGAATAACATCCCTTCAGCATTTACTACAGATACAAGTTCCGCGTTTCGCTGAATACCGACGACCGGCTGATGAGTGATACGACAATGACGAAGGAATTCAAGATTGCACACCAGGCGTTCAAGCTGGGGCTGGATGACCTTGAGAAGATCACCATCAACTCCATGAAGAGCGCATTCATTCCGTACAACAGGCGCATTCAAGTGATCTACGATGTGATCAAGCCGGGGTATGTGAAGGCGAGAGCACAGCTCAAGAAGAGGAAAGGGTAGCTGCAGTTCTTTGCAGGCTGCGGCGTCTCCTCCGGCGTGGATCCGTAGCGTGCGATGAATGACGAGTCTTGACAAAGCGATCCGGACACGCAACTTCCCGTACAGATACAATGGCAGGTTTCTTCCCGTCAGGTTTGTGCCGCTGAATCCAAAACTCACTTCACGCATCTGAATGAACCTCTACATCGTGCGTCATGCTGAAGCACTGCCGGTCGGTGGATCCGTGAGCCGCGACGCGGACAGGCGGTTGACGCCCCACGGTGAACAAGACGCTGCGCTGATGGGTCGGGCGTTGGCGCACCTCGATCCGAACGTGGAC
>CAYHRX010000634.1:0-2215 GCA_964359075.1 uncultured Chitinophagales bacterium | reverse complement strand
CGGAAAACGCGGCCGGGGCGCGACCGAAGGACTCTCAAAAGGGATCGATATCATCATGGGGACGCTTTCTAAAGCCCTCGGCGGCCTGGGAGGGTTTGTTGCGGCAGACAAAATCCTGATCAGACACACCAACATAATTCCTCCAGTAGGGAATCTGAACGGTGTCTCCTCGGGCAACAACCCACGTTGAATCCCAGGGCGCACTTGAGGGAAAGAATTCCCGCGAGGAGCCTTCACCCTCCGTAACCGAAACAAGTGTATCACGACCGACGGTGCCTCCTATCCAAATCCCCCCGCTGGCAATATGCTCTTCGAAGCTGCCGGCTGGGTATTCGCAGTTGATCAAGCCGGGGTAGGAAAACATTCCATCGTTCACGGCATTGAGCGCGCCAACGTTCGTAACGACCTGGCGAACCTTGCCAACGTTGTGCAGCTTCCAACTCAGAGTAGCCTGCTGTGCATAGGTGGCATGCAATCCCACAGCATGGGCGATAACAGCAAGGAGGCACCTTTTGTTGGTCCACATCTTCACGTCATCTCCGATCACCAATCAACTCTGAATCCCACTTTTGCCGTCCTACCACTCGAACGTTGCCTTGGATCCATGATCCGGTACATTTCGTACCAATCATAAAATTTGTTCGTGGGGGGAACCGTATTGCCGTATCGGAACGGCTTCCCGGTCGCAGAATTAAAGCCGAAGTCAATCTGAATATTCTTCTGATTGAACAGATTGAAAATGTCCACAACCAACGAAAATCGTACCCCGCCAAACTTGAACCCTTTGATGAACTTCAGATCTGTCGAAGAAGTAATCGGCCCTCGCTCGGTGTTTTCTTTCACTTGAGCCTCGGCAGGATCAAGAGTGAACGGCGTGTAAGGTTGACCGGTCGCGAACCGAGACAAGACCGTAAGGATCCAGTCGTCGGGGAGATCGAGACCAAAGAGCTTCATGTGCTCGTTTTCAGGGGTGGAAACCATACCCTGCAAAATGATCTGCTGTCTGACATCCCACCTGAGGCTTCGCTCACGGATAGGGTTCGGAAAATCGTTGATGGAGCGGATGTAGTCATCGAACGCTGACGAAGAGTAGCCGTTCGCCCACTGGATGGTGTAGGTGAGAGTGCCCGATGTGAAATCCGAATAGGCTTTCGTGAGTATGAATTCCAAGCCTCGAGCGCGGGCATAGCCGTTGTTATCATACAATTCTACCGGAAGACCAAGCGCAGCGCGTAGACGCGTTGTGCCGACGTACTTCGAAATGTCCTTGGCGTAGCTCTTCACATCAATCGCCCAAAAGTCGGCAAGTTGGTGTGTGAGACCGAACTCGTACAGGATTGTCTGCTCATAGTCAAGCTTCGGGTTCCCTGTGAATCCGCCGCTGTACGGATCTCGATAGTAGTATTGCAATTCAGGCAATTGTACAAAGTGACCGTACGAGAAGAACGTAACCGTTCGCTCGGAGATGGGGAACGAAATCCCAAACCTCGGACTGAACTTGAACCTGAATCTCTTCCAATCAGCTTTCTTGCCGGTTGCATCTTCCCACTGTTTCTTCCAAGCCGGATCCATCACTGTTCTGCCAACGTCGAGAAAGTCCACTCGTAGTCCTGCGTTGATGATCAACATTTCCAATTCAAACTTGTCTTGGATGTACCAGCTCCCAATGAGCGGCTTGACCAAGAATACCCAGCGGTTCTGTCCGAACTCCTTGAACGGTCCGGGAGGAATCGGAGGCAGCAACGAGGTTGTATCAATGTACCGTCCTCTGTACAGCCATTCGCCATAGTTGGAGAGTTTCGTACCTCCGTCCTGGATGTCAACATAGCGGATGTCATTGATCTTGAGTTCCAATCCGGATTTGATGAGGTGCTCAGGATGAATCTGCGAGGTGATGTCTCCTTTGATGGTGTAGATATGGGAAAGATCGTCGCGCCAGATGTTTTGGAAGCCTTTGTTGTCAAAGAAGCCGGTGAGCGGATCTGTGGCTGGAGCAGTAATGTTGGAGTACGCAGAATCCCGCCGACCATCAGCCGTCTTCATAATTGTCCAGTAATCCGCAGGTGTCTTGTGGTAGAGCGAGCCGCGATAGTCCACCGAGAGATAGCCGAAGCTGAGATTGTAGAACGTCGATTTCGAGAGAAAGTGATTGACTTGCAAGATGAGGTTGTGCGTGTTGCGTCCGAACGACGCTGTGTTGTTCGGATTATTCTTC
>CAYHRX010000633.1:0-2216 GCA_964359075.1 uncultured Chitinophagales bacterium | reverse complement strand
AAACAGTTCGCAAGTACTACGACGAGGCTACCAAGCTCCACAAAGTCTCTATCGGAAGTTTTGCTACAAGAGATCAAGCCCTGGAGTTTCGAAAAATGCTACACGAGAAATACCCGGGCGAGTACAAGGATGCATGGATTGTTGAAGTCCAGAAGTAATCGCTGCTGGATGCTCCGATGTCCATTTCGCTGAGTAGAAAACCCGTTCTGCTCTTGGCGATTCTCGCTGCCTTTGCCGGTTTCGGGTGTGCGGGTTCAGCTGAGACTGAGAGGGAGGATCAAGAGGGGGAGAGCGCGGGAGCGGTCGGACTGACGGAGAAATACGAACGCCAGTTTAATCCCGCTGATTACGACCCTTCATTGACAAGAATCGAACAGTTAGCAAAGGCTGACACAATCGGGAGAGCAGGTGACATCAAACCGACCGAGACAGTGCCGCCTGAGGCTATTCCGGGGTTTCGAATTCAAGTTCTCTCGACAACAGAAATCGACATCGCAAATGCGCTGAAAAGCGAGCTATCGACGCTGCCTGAGACCGTTGGAATCTACATCATCTACGATTCGCCGTACTATAAGGTCCGTGTTGGCGATTTCCTCTACCGCCCCGAAGCTAATCAACTTCTGAAGAGCCTGCTCGATCGGGGCTATAAGGATGCGTGGATTGTTGCCGACCGCGTTCTGAAAAACCCCCTTCCGCGCAAGCCCGTGCAGCCACAAGCGAAACCACCTGAGTAACACAAAGGCAAGCACTCACCGCAGGCGGATGACTACCCCCTGGACGGGCCAGCGGGCCCGCACCCTCACAGTGTCAGGATAGAATGCGAAGACTTCTGATGATTGGAATGGGAAGGGTTTTCCGTTTGAAAACTTTCCGTCGTGGTCGTCATCGCGGAAGCCACTTACCACGTAGGACCCCTCAACGATTCGTGACATTTGGAACTTCCCCGCTTCGGGTAGTCTCACCTCGTAGACTGCTCGCTCTTTCTGCCTCACTTCGCTCGCTCTGACGATCACAGGCGCACGACGTTTGCTCCCTGTCTCGTCCACGACCTCACCCTCAATACTTCCCATTTGATTCTTGTCCATCGTCTCGAATCGCCTGACGAGTAGACTTTCCTTGCCGTGATTGCCTGCAAGGTCAACAACAGCACTAAGTGGTAAACGGATCTGGTACCACTCTTTGCTTCGAAGCTCTGTTGCTGGGACAAACTCGAAAGCTGCACTAGTCTTCCATCGGAAGGTCGCCTTAACTGCCGAACCTGTGCTATCGAGAAGCAAGAAGGCCTGCGAAATGTTTTGTCGTCTAACGATGTCATTGAAGCGACATTCCAACCGTGCATCGAGCGGAACTTGTCTCGCACTGTCGCGAACCGAGATGTAAATGACCTCGGGACTTGAAGTGTCAGGGGCACCTGCTCCCTGGAATACTGCCGAGTTCATCTTCTGGCTGATGACATTCCCAGTTGTATCAAATAAGCTGTCGACAGTTATGCGGTATCCGATCTGTGGCTTTTGATCGGAAGTGAGAAGCACAAGCGAGGAAGGATTTTGTAAATCCACAAAACCGTCTCGAGTACCCAGGCGTTCTCCGCTGAGCGTGTCGACGACAACGTTTGTTCTACTCGTGAAGCGGTTTGGATCAAGCGGCTTACTGAAACGAAGGACCACGTGCTGCTGGTCTAAAGCAGAGGCTGAGAAAAGCTGTGGCCGCGTGGTGTCCTCTTTCGTCAATTGAAAGTCGACTCCTCCGAATGATGGGTGGGCACTATCAAGAGCCACGTCGCCTCGGTACATCCCCACCTCATCGACCCCGGTATCATAGAGAAGGTTTTTGTATTCATCGCGAACCGCAAAAAGGCGATACGGGCCAAGGCTCAAGTGCGTGAGAGAGAATGAACCACCCTTCCCTGTTTGGGTGATGTAATGAGGCTTCTCTATGGAGGGGTCAAGTAACCTGCTGCCGAGAGAATCAAGTCGATAAGCAAAAACCATCACTCCCTCGGGCTGATTGTCAAACACACGACCACTGATGGAGCCAGAATCAATACTGGCGCCGGTCGAGAATGCCAGGCTGAAAGCCCGATCCATCCGATTTCTGTTTCTAATGTCGACCACATCAGTGCCGACGTTCACAACGTAGGTTGTTGTAGGTCTGAGCTTTTCGGCGAATCGGATTTGTACTTGCCTCCCACTCCAATCAAATTCAAGCAACCCAAG
>CAYHRX010000632.1:0-2217 GCA_964359075.1 uncultured Chitinophagales bacterium | reverse complement strand
ATAAAGCACAACAAAGAAGCAGTTGCAGAAACAATTGAGAACAACATTCGCAGAGTAATCATCGACGAGCAACCCGTCAATCCGAAGTACTATGAGAAGATGTCTGAACTGCTGGATGCACTTATCAAGGAGCGGAAGGAGCAGGCTCTTGAATATGAAAAGTATCTCGCAAGAATCGTTGAGCTGACAAAGAAAGTAAAGAACCCGGCTGGCGATTCAAGTTATCCGGCCTCGTTGAATACCAATGCCAAGCGTGCGCTCTACGATAATCTCAACAAGAACGAGCATCTTGCCGTGGCAGTGCATGAGGCGGTTCTCGCCGACAAGGAAGATGAGTTTCGAGCGAATCCAATGAAACTGAAGAAAGTACGTTATGCAATCCGAAGGGTGCTCAATGATGATTCCCTGACGGATCGTATTCTTGAAATCGTGAAGAACCAAACCGAGTATTGAGATGCCCAAACTGAAAATAGGGAGCCTTGCGGTTGAGGTTGTTCGGAAGGACATCAAGAATCTACATCTCGCCGTCTATCCCCCAAATGGCCGTGTGCGAGTAGCAGTGCCTCTGCGTGTTGGCAATGAAGCAGTGCGCTTGGCGGTCGCATCTCGGCTGGGATGGATACGACGGCAACAAAAGAGGCTTGCAGCACAAGCGCGCCAGTCCGCTCGTGAGTTTGTCTCACGGGAAAGCCATTACTTTCTGGGAAGACGTTACCTCCTGAACGTAATTATCCATGATGGCCCTGGCCGAGTTGTCATCAATGGCAAACCAGCCATCGATTTCTATGTGCCCGGAGGTGTCAGGCGATCAACATGCGAGAAGATCCTCCGGGAATGGTATCGCAGGGAACTGAAAGCACTGATTCCTCCACTCATTGCGAAGTGGGAAGCGATCATGGGAGTGAATGTTGCCGACTGGGGAGTCAAGAGGATGAGAACCAAGTGGGGCACCTGCAACCCGAGCGCTCGTCGTATCTGGATAAACCTTGAACTGGCAAAGAAACCGGTTCAGTGCTTGGAGTACATTGTCGTTCACGAAATGGTTCACCTGCTGGAACGAAAGCATAATGAGAGGATTATTGCACACATGGACAAACTGCTTCCACAATGGCGCTCCTTGAGAAATCAACTGAACAGCTTTCCGTTGCGGCATGAGAAGTGGGAGTATTAGAAAGCTACATTCTCACACATACGCTCCCGCCACAAACCCCGATGCCCACGCCCACTGGAAATTGTATCCGCCAAGATGTCCCGTGACGTCAACGACCTCACCGATGAAGAAAAGACCTTGAACCTTCTTCGCCTCCATCGTCTTGGAGGAAAGCTCATCGGTATCCACGCCGCCGAACGTGACTTCTGCCTTGGAGTATCCCTCGGTGCCATCGGGGACGAGTTGCCAGTTGTGAAGTTGGTTCGCGATGGATGTCAGTTCTTTAACCGAGTAGCGATGGAGCGGCATCGAGGATGTGTATCGTTCGCACCACTGCTTCGCCAGACGCTTCGGGAGGACTTCGGAGAGCGCCTTCATAAGCTCGATGCTGGAGGAATGTTTCTGCTTGAAAAACTCGACGAGATTTCTATCGGGTGAGAGATTGATGGAGATGGTATCCCCCTTGTGCCAGTAGGAGGAGATTTGAAGTATCGCCGGTCCGCTGAGACCACGATGCGTAAAGAGGATGTTTTCCCGGAATGACATCCCGTTGCAGTTCACGACAGCGTCAACGGAGACGCCGCTAAGCTTGCTGAAGAATTTCACATCCCTCTGGCCGAACGTCAGCGGCACAAGCCCCGGTCTCGAATCCCTGACCTTCAGACCAAATTGCCTGGCAATGCGGTATCCGAAGTCTGTTGCGCCGAGTTTCGGAATCGACAAGCCTCCTGTGGCAACAACGAGCGAATCAGATTGGAACGCCAGGAACATCGCAATTCCACAATCTGAGCCAGAGATGAAAAAATGTGATTGCGGTCACATAGTTTCAAAGAATCTGGTGATGAATGCCAATCTCGGCACATCCTGCCCTGATTGCTATGACGGTGACTAAAATGACCATTGACGTTATCGCCCTCGCCCGCCAGCACCTCCCCTATGACTGGGCCCCCGCGCTCATCGCGGCAGCAGAGGCCGGAGACAAAAAGGCATTGCGCAAGTTACGCAAATGGCTTCGCCTTGCCGATGTCATCGTCGGCCCATCGCGCCAGCCTCGCACCGAGCCGGAT
>CAYHRX010000631.1:0-2233 GCA_964359075.1 uncultured Chitinophagales bacterium | reverse complement strand
ACGCGCAATCTCGGTTGCATAGGTAGCTGGGTTCAAACCATTCAAGCTCATGACTGCATAGGCGGTGGACTGCCAGTCTTCATCGGTCGCGTGCGCGCCATAGCTGAAACTGAACGCGCCGCCCGAGAATTGGCCCGCCCTCAGCCGCGTCACCAGCCCGGGTATTTCTGATGTGTGACTGCCGGAGGCGTTGAATGCATCGATCAGTCCGGAAATGCCAAGATTGTACCACCAGAAGTTCACATTCGCATAGCTGGGATCCCACCCGGCGTCAGCGACGACATCGAACAGCCCCGGGTTGCCGTTGAACGAGTCCTGCCAAAGCACCTCAGCCATTTCATCCGCTTTTGTATCATATCCACTGGCAGGATATCGTCCATCAAGCATCTGGGCAACGACGACGTACGCCCCGATATCCCACCCGATGATGCCATTTGGAAGACCTTGAGTAACTCCACGTGTGTCGCGAATGAGAACAGCAAGGGCTGTCCCTGTACCGCCCGCGGCAGTAATGCGCGCATCAAACTTCGCTCGTGCTGCATCTTGGTAGATCGTCCCGGGGACGCCGGGCAGACCGTCGAAAAGTATGAGGAACTTCATCGCTGACGCGTCTCTCACTCCGGCATCGGCCACCATGAAGGTTGCTGCATCTTGCATGGCGGTGAAATACGATGCGTTCCCTGGATTCCTGAGGTAAGCATAATACAATCCCAATCCACACACGCCATAGAGGTTCTTAGGACTGGCTGTTGTCGTGTGAAAGAATGGTGCCGGCGGCGAGGTGAGAACCCAATCCCAACCACCATCGTCTGGGTCGTTCGGAGATTCGGTCAGTCCAGAGCCGTTGCCTGCGTTGTCCTCTGTTACGTCGGCTTGCATGGCCTTCAGATAGTTCGCTCCGTTGACCAGTGCTGTGCCGAAGTTTACCAAATCGCCCGGTGCGTCGCTGCTTCCGCGAGCAATCGTCGCACCGTGGAGACCCTGTGGTCCGCCGGGAAACGGCGTTACGAATCCTCGATTCGTCCGTCCCCAGACTGACATTGCCCCAACACTCACGAGTATCGCCACGCAGAAAAGCATTTGTATACGGGTATTCATATCAACCCCCTTTGTTTGTGAGAGATAGATCAGTGGTTTGGTGGTTCCTAACAGGCTGTTGAAAAACCCAGCCGAACAGTCATTGCGAGCGAAGCGAAGCAATCTCATTTCTCGAATCCACGCTGAAAAGAGAGATTGCTTCGGCAGAGAGCGCCTCGCAATGACAATCAAAAGACTTTTTCAACAGCCTGCTAAAGCTTCAACATGAAGTGCTGCTGTTCGTTTGCACGAAGGGTAAGAGGTCTCCAGATTGAATATTGTTTTGTTGAGAAATCGGGTCCAGTGGTTTGATGTTAGGAGCGATCGCGCTTGTTTGAAGACTCACTCGTGCTGAGAGTACCTGTTCGTGTTCCTACAACAAGGCTGGCCCCACAGGAAGGGCAGAATCGAGCGGTCGGGTAAATAATCGGCTCCTTACACTGATGGCATTCCTCAATGAGTTTTTCACCGCAGAGCATGCAGAATGTCTGTTGCTCCGAAGCGTGCGCAAAGTTGCTGCACGATGGACACAGTTTGTAACGTTCTTTTTCGACTCGGTCAGGAGTTGACATGGTTGAGTCTCGTTTATGTCGTGAGATGTCTGGTTACTGCAGGCGAGCCATCTGGTGCGCGTCTGGAATGCGAACGTCGTGCCAGACAGACAATCCGCGTTCTCGTAACGCGTGAAGCAACTAGTTGGAAAAATTCTTGGCAGAGGAGAAACTCCAGTTTCGTTTTTGGAAACTGGAGTTTCCCAAATGGCATGTTGTTATGATGTGGCGCCCCGGGATGGCGTTCAGTATGAGAACACCGATGCTCAGCTCTTGTTGATCTGGAGCGAGTGGAGAAGTTTGCGAAGGCCTTGCGGTGTCATCCCCGCCTGCGAAGCGGCATGTTGAATATTCTGGCCAGACCGCCGCAGAAGTTCCTGAAAGTACGCACGCTTGAGGCCGACGTCCACCTCCTTGAAAGGCGGGAGGTCGGCAAATTGTGCCATGCAAACATGACACTGTTGGCTTTCGCTTTCCGCTTTCTCTGAGAAGCGGGGAAACGCATCCACTCCAATGACAGGACCCTCTGCGTACGCGAGGACGTTCTTCACGCAGTTTTCAAGCTCACGCACGTTGCCCGACCAACGGTGAGATTTCAAGAGGTC
>CAYHRX010000630.1:0-2233 GCA_964359075.1 uncultured Chitinophagales bacterium | reverse complement strand
TTTGTTAGAGAGGTATGACCATAAGTGAACTGGATTGAAGCCACGCGTAGGCATTAGTTCCTGAAAACGAGTAGTGGATTACTTCGAAGCTGACCGTGTAGGTTCCAGGTGTGAGATCATACATGAAGTTGCTGACAGTGAACGCCGAGTACCGACCGTTTGCTGTATGGACAAAATTGAAATCACCCACAACGCCGCCGTTGACGAGGATTCTTATGCGGTCCTCGGTGTGACTACACGCGAAGCATTCTACACTTCTGAAGCTGAACGTGCCGTTGAGGACGAGCCTTGAATTTGCACCGGGAGCAACAGTATATGAATGATTGTTGAAAACGAATGAGGTTGTTGTACTCGTCAGGAGAGGAGTGACCTGTGATTGATTGTTGAAATAGGTTTGGAGAATGCCGCTCAGTGGCTGCCATTGAGCGGGGGCGCCTGATCCCCCCGTCGTCAATACCTGTCTCGCTGTTCCCGTATTTCCGTTTACCGCCAAAGCTCCGTTGGGTTTTACTGCAAACCTCTCGTTGAACGTACCTGCAGCGTCATAGCCGATAGCGACATCGGCATTTGGATTATCAGAATAGATTTGCAGCCTGT
This sequence comes from uncultured Chitinophagales bacterium, assembly GCA_964359075.1. Classification (GTDB taxonomy): domain Bacteria; phylum Bacteroidota; class Ignavibacteria; order UBA10030; family UBA6906; genus UBA11986. Next base: position 1,636 of record CAYHRX010000630.1, on the reverse strand, counting down.
TGCCCGCCACGCCAAAACCAACATCACCGCTTGTACCAGGATAGAGGGTAATCTTTTTGCCCAACGCTGGAGGGAAAGCCAATGGCGCATTTGGCGCGCTATTTCCTATGCCAACATTTCCGTTTCCCTTGATCCTCATTCTCTCGGTGAATGCGCCGCTCGATCCATAACCGAAGAGTATGTCACTCGTGGCGATGTCCGTATGAATCTGCAGTTGTCCCCCTTGGATGCCAATACCATAATGCGGCCCTGACTGCCCCCATAGGGAAATCTTGTCTCCCGAGGTTGATGCAAAGTTGAGAGGGAAGCCCGGACTGTTTGTTCCGATTCCAACATTACCACCGTTGTAGTATACATCCGATCCATTGAGCTGCCACGGCCCTCCTCCTCCCGTTCCCGTCGAATCGTTTCTCGCGGCCCATGCACTCCCATTCCACTTCATCACCTGTCCGGTCGCCGCGCCGTTCTGCGCAATATCCTGAAATTGAATTGTCCCGTTTTGAATCTTTGCGGTGGTCACTGCGTTGTCCGCAATGCCGGAGGTTGTTACTGCATTTGCACCCACTCCACCGGCAATCCGGGCGCTGTCTGCCTTTTCGGAGGACAACGAATACGGAGTTGCTGTCATCGCAATGCGGGGTGCAAGCTCGGTCCCAGCACCTACCTGCACACTCAGCCAATACTGCGTGTTGAACAGCAGTGAACCAGGAAAGGGTGTAGCGTCTCCAAGAGAAGTTGAGAACAGCCCGCCTTTGAGTTGCACGGACTTGGATTCACTCCATATCGCCGAGCCTCCTGAGCTCGATAGGTAGAGACGAAACGTCATCGCATATGCACCGTCCGGTCTTGGATTTCCCGACGTGTCCGTCAGAATTCCCTGATACGAAATGGTACGAGGGATCTGGGCCTGAGCACCGAACGCGAAGATTAGCATGAGTGGGATGAAATAGATGGGCGTGCGCATGTTTGGTTCCTTTCGTTGATAGTATGGTGACGTGTAACGATGGACAAACTGATGAATCTGAATCCAGTCCACCGACTTACTTGATGAGCAACATCCTCTTTACCTGAGTGAATGATTGTCGCGGCTCAACTACCCCAATGCGGTAGAAGTACACGCCGCTTCCAAGATTGTTTCCGTCAAATGTCCTCTCATAACTTCCCGGCGTCATTTCCTCGTTCACAAGCGTTGCCACCTCTCTGCCGAGCACATCATACACTTCCAACGTGACATGGCTGCGCGTTGGTATCTGGTATCTGATTGTCGTTGCCGGGTTGAACGGATTGGGATAGTTTTGGTGAAGCTCGAATTCCCCCGGTGTTTCCGAATTGGTAATATCTACTCCGGTAGGATTACCCGTTGGGTCACGTTTGTAGTATATCTCCGGGTTCCCATCACGATTGTCAGACCATACAACATGCACTATTGTACCGGATACTGATACAGAAGGATACTCTGAAGAAGCAGAGTTATTGGTCAGCCGTGTATCTGCGCCCCAGCTTACGCCTTCGTCTGTCGAGCGTTTGTAGTATATCTCAAAGTTCCCGTCACGAGATTCTCTCCAAACAACATGCACAACTGCACCGGATACTGATACAGAAGGGTTCTCTGAAGCAGCAGAGTTATTTGTCAGCC
>CAYHRX010000629.1:0-2239 GCA_964359075.1 uncultured Chitinophagales bacterium | reverse complement strand
AACGTTCACCTTCACTTTCGGCGCGTTAGCGACGTAAAGTGCGAGGTGGTGTTGGCAGAATTTATGATGCCCATCTCATCTGCAATTTGCGTTCGGACATGACGCATTCCCTGAGATACAGATTGATGAGGTTCTGGTAGGGAATGCCGGTCTGCCCGGCCATCGCCTTGAAATAGGCGATGATGTCAACACCCATCCGGATCGTGAGTTGCTTCTTGAGGCGTTTCGCATACGGATTGGGGCGACTCTTCATCCTGCTGAGGTCATATCTGCTCTTCATAATACACCTTTTGGATATAGTTTCATCTGCTTCCTTGTTGCTTTGTGCACTGAAATGATACGGATAACGTCCCCGTTTTCCCGGAGGCAGTGGCACACCAGGAGGATGCGTAGCCTGCAACTGACTCCGAGGAGCAGGAACCTCTCTTCCCATCCTGAATGCTCGTCGTCATAAAACTCGACGGCATTGTCATCGAAGAACACCGTTTGCGCCTCCTCGAACGATATGCCATGCTTGCGTTGACTTGCGCGATTCTTCGCATCGTCCCACTCAAATCTCAACGGCTTCATAATTACAATGTAGGCATGTTGTAGTTACAAGTCAAGATGTCCGTCATTTCATTGCCAACGCCCCGCCTCAAATTGCGAGCGGAGCGAGCTAGTTTGCAGGCGGATGTTGGCCATCCGCTTCATGGTCTATGCTGAGTGTGCCCGCCTGCCCTGACATCTGTGACGGGGCCGGTCGCCGGAATGCTAAGGCGTGGACTTCCAGCTTTCGAGCAAACAAACGCAGCAACCAGCTTTTCACCGCTGTGATCTCACCGGCCCGCCGACGCACATCCTCACCGAGTTTATTCGACGGTGGATTCATAACCGCCGCTTCACGGAGTGCAACGAGAAGGCGCTGTGCGCAATCTCCGAATGCCGTTGAATCCGGGTACGTGTCCTCGCACTGGAGGAAGCTTGGTATTCCCTTCCTCTCTTTGCTGTATGGCACGCACTGTCCTGTGAACCAGATGAGTCTCTCCAGAAACCGGAACGCCTTTGGAGCGCACAATTGAGAATTCTCGATCGCATCCCAAGTTCTCTGCCACTCGGGATATGATTCAACGAGTTGAGCCTTCGTCGCCTTGACCGATGGGACCTTCAACTCGCCGAAATACGGGTCGCAGAAGCCGGGGTTGCCATAGGAATCACCCGCGCCGGCAATGTTGCCCAAGTATTGATCGCAACAATACCGATCCCTCCGGTCATCATCCCATGTAGTGGTCTTCAACCACCAGCGTTGCCGGTGCACCATCCGCCTGATGAGCAGTTCCTTCAACTGGTTCTGGTCTCCCAGTATCCCCCATAGATTGGTGCAGACCCTGTCCCAGTCGGGTCCAGATCGCTTCCGAAACGCCAGTTCCGCCGCCGCCTCCCGGGCTGATGCGCCGCTTAACCACGCATCCAGGCAGAACACATAGTCAACTAGCCTTTCCTTGCGTTCGCGTCGTACAGTGTAGCAACCGTGAACGAACGTGGCCTGCTGCTTGCCGATAGCCGTCACCACGTCCAGGAAAGGCTCTGGAAACAGGTAGTGTGGACACCAGAGTGGCGGCCACGTGATGGCGTGCTCGACGATTTCCTCCGCCCACGCTGGCACTGGAGAGACTCCTTCTTCGGCAGCAACGATAGCGGCCATCTCGAAATCGGACGCGTAGGAAGGCCAAATATCCTTTCCTTTCGTTTTCACGCAGCGATGCGATACACTTCGCTCAAACCGGTCTCTAGTCCATTCGGTGTTCACCATGGCAGATTTCCTCCCTCGTTCTGGCCAACGAGCGGTTGACGGGCGCGGCGTTACACGCGTACCGTCGAACCGTCTGGTTGGGTGCTCCTCAGTGTTGCTCTCACCCAGTCGTTGACCGCCGCAACAGTTTCTTCGATGGATGCGTCGGCCGTGTCCAGTAACGTGACATCCTGCTGATGTGGACAATCGAGGAACCACCGATTCCATTCAACGTGCGTCTTGATGAATTCCTCGGAGCTACTCTTGCGCCAACTTGGACGAGCCATGAGGCGTTGCCGCAATACATCCTCCCGACAGGTCAGGGCTACCGTCAGATACGCAGACCCTAATCTCAACCAGGTCTGCGGCATCACGAACAACGCCAAACCGACGGCCTTTGGTCAGCGTAGTCACGAGTTGATCGTTCCACCTTGCTGGCGTTTCGTCTCGCACGATTTCGACTGTCCG
>CAYHRX010000628.1:0-2258 GCA_964359075.1 uncultured Chitinophagales bacterium | reverse complement strand
CACTCTTGCTCGGCATTATGACAATGTTCATCATTCATCGTAACAGACTACTAGCGCAAAATTACCCCAACCCGTTCAATCCATCAACAACGATTGAGTACCACCTGAGAACTGCAGGCCATGTTGAATTGAAGATATTCAACCTTCTCGGGCAGGAGATTCTTGCGCTTGTGAATGAAGTTCAGGCTCCGGGAGTATACCGGGCCACATTCAATGCCGAGGGGCTGGCCAGCGGATTATACCTCTATCGTCTAAGCACGGGGATGTTTACGAACATCAAGAAGATGGTCGTTGTGAAATAGCGATCCCGGCCTTTCATCAGCTCTTCAATAAAGTCATCACCATCAAACGCCTCACAGTACATCGTGAGGCGTCCCTGTCTCATCGCATTCCCATCAAGTGGGTCCCTTGCGTGGCGACCGCTCGGCATGTCCCTGCAATGTCTCAGAAAAACATGTGCTAGCGTTCTGATTTTGAACCTCTGCGGATAGGTGTGTTGGTACGGGCTTTGCAATTGACCAATGGGCCCGACAGTCACTGAAGTGGGAGTGCGTCGGGGCATACCTCACAATTCTTCCATCCCACAACACTAAAGAGGAGGCAGCCCTATGAAACAAATGGTCAAGATGTGTTCGGCACTTGCTGTCTTGTTTCTCTTCTTCAATGGCAGCTCAATTGCTCACGATGAGCGGGTCACGATCATTTCGCAGCCAGTGGTGACCGCTCAGATCGGACGGCTCTACGAATACGATGTTGACGCCATTAGCAGCAATCCCGGCGGCATCATTGCATACAGTCTCCATGATGGTCCTGCCGGTATGACGATTAATAGTATAACCGGTTGATCCGCTGGACGCCGACGGAGGTCGGAGCGTTCCGGGTGAGAGTGCGCGCGGAATCACAGCACGATTCGCCGCAGGATGGAGGGCATGCAGAGCAAGAGTACACGCTGAGAGTGTTTGTCGGAAGCCCGTCCATTCTTCGAGGGGTTGTCCGCAACCAGCAGGGAATCGGCGTTGCAGACGTGCGTGTGAGAATGTTCGAGGTATCAAGAGCGCACTTCCTGTTCAGTGCACGCACAGACTCGTTGGGTAGATACGCTATCATCGGCGTGAACCCCGGCACCTATTTCCTCAGAGCTTCGCCGCCCGGCAACAGCATCTACGCTCAGCAGTGGTACAACGGTGTCCGGCGGATTCAAGATGCGACGCCCGTGGTTGTTCCTGAGAGCACCACTGTCACGATCAATTTTGTGTTGTTTCCGAAGGACTCACTCAACCAGTTGTTTGGTCTTTCCGGCAACGTAAGCGATACGGCTGGGCGCCCGCTTGCACGGGCGAGCGTCTACATCTTTCGGGCGCGGCACGGAGATGACATTGACGGGTCCGGCTTCAACTTCGAAGGATTGGATGACCATGACCGGGACCAGCACCTTGTGGCATTGGTAACGACGGATAGCATGGGAAACTACTCCACGCGACTAAGGTCACGCAAGTATATCCTTGCGGCGCGCAAAGACGGTTATGCAACACAATTCTGGAACCATAAGTCGAATCCACTTGAAGCCGACAGACTCCGACTTGTGCGGGACACAACAGGTATCGATTTCGATCTCTCTCCTGCACCGGCGACAACCGGGGCAGTCGCTGGCAGAGTGACTGCTCGATCGACCAACGTTCCTCTGCCGGCACATGTGGTCGGTTTCCACAGGCAGACGCCAGTCGGACGCTTCACAGGGTTCATCCGCCACGCGCAGACCGACTCGACAGGAATGTACTTGTTGAGAGAGTTGCGTTCCGGCTATTACGTTGTTCTCGCAATTCCCCATGGAGACTTCCTGCCAACGTTCTTTGACACAACCGGAGGAACAACCCGACTCTCCCTTGCCTTTCCGGTCGCAGTGAATAGCGCGACAGTCAGCAACATCAACATCCGGGCATTCCCGGATACAATCAGTGGCATGAACAGAGTACAAGGCACCGTTTCTTCGCGGGGTGTGGGAGTCCAGGGTGCGATCCTGTATGCATACTCCTCGACGACGAACGGTCTTGTCGGCGCTACTGTTTCTGAAGCAAACGGAGCTTACAGGCTCGTCGGTCTCTCGCCCGGCTCGTATCAGATCGCCGCTGTGAAGCCCGGTTACGAATCGACAATCAGCCAGGGGCTCCTGCTACAGTACAGCGGCAGCATGCCAATGACGCTTACACAAAACATCGCTCTCACTGAATCACCAACAGACGTCGAGAGCGCTGGTGGCG
>CAYHRX010000627.1:0-2263 GCA_964359075.1 uncultured Chitinophagales bacterium | reverse complement strand
GAACAGGATCTGGGAGGGAGGACAACGTTCATCCGGCTCTCGGCGATGAATGAGAACAAGGGAGAGCGCATGATCATTGTCGATAGCATCGGAGTTTTGCTGATCCTGTATGCATACGCTCAGATCGCATACATCGGTGGAAGCTTCAAACAGGGAGTCCACAACGTGCTGGAAGCCGCGGTGTACGGCATCCCTGTGGTGTTTGGCCCGCGCCATCGGAACTCGCAGGAGCCGCTGCAGCTCGTCGAGCGCGGCGGCGCGTTCGTTGTGAACGACAGCAACGAGTTGTACCGGACGCTCCGCAATCTTCTGGAGGATGAGACGGCAAGAGCAACAGCTGGCACCCGGGCTGCACAGTTCGTCCAGGCAAACACGGGAGCGACGGAGAGGTTCCTGCAGCATTTGGAGCGGTATATCTGAAGGGATCATCAAATGAGAATCGCGTACTTCGACACCATCTCAGGCATCGCCGGCGACATGACCATGGCGGCATTTGTCAGCGCCGGGCTGCCCATCGAGGAGCTTTCCCATGAACTCAAGAAGCTCTCCATCGGCGGCTTTGAGCTGATTGGCAGGCATGTTCAGCGCAGCAGTATCACTGCCGTTCATGTTGATGTGGTAATCTCGCACGAGCCGCATTATCATCGCCATCTGAAAGACATCCACTCTATTATAGACCAGAGCTCTTTGTCTGAGCGTGTCAAGGAAGTCACGAAATCAGTATTTGCCGTTGTTGCTCAGGCAGAGGCCAAAGTCCACAACACAACAATTGAAAAGGTACACTTCCACGAAGTCGGTGCTTTAGACTCCATCGTCGATATCGTTGGTGTGGCCATTTGCCTGGAGCGGTTCGGCGTCGAGCGTGTGTACTCTTCCCCCGTCCGGCTGGGAAGCGGCGGCTTTGTGAGCACGCAGCATGGCGCAATGCCCATACCGACTCCGGCAACACTGGAGATCTTGAGAGACTATCCCACGGTATTCACAACGGTCCCTCATGAGCTTACCACGCCAACGGGCGCTGCCATCATCAAAGCCCTATCATCCGGGACGCTGACAGAGGAAACCATCACAGTGCAGACGATCGGGTACGGGGCCGGCACCAAAGAGATCGCAGAGCTTCCCAACATGCTGCGAGTAGTCATCGGTGACCTCTCGGACGAGTACGAACGGGACGAACTCATTGCTGTCGAAACCAATATCGACGACATGAACCCGCAGGTGTATCCCTACCTCATAGAAAAACTCCTCGCATCTGGCGCACATGATGCGTATCTTGTACCCATCATCATGAAGAAGGGACGGCCGGGGATACTACTCTCTGTTCTAGCGAGCAAGTCCAAGCTCGATGACCTTGCCTCCATCATCTACACGCAGACTTCAACGATTGGTCTCCGCATTCAGCACGTCGGTCGCCGGAAACTCCTGCGCCGCGAAGTGGAATGCCAGACCTCGTTCGGAAGCGTACGCGCCAAGGTGGTCACCAGAAATGGTCGTGAGGTAACCGCTCCCGAGTTTGACGAGTGCAAACGTATCGCTGATGAGCGCCGGATGCCTGTCCTGGAAGTCATGCGTATCCTCGAGCGTGAGCTTGCCTCGTAGCTGCACCTGGGGCTGAAATTCGAATGGAAGCGTTCTTTGTTCAACTACATGATTGAGGTGCCACCATGAACCATCCCTCTCGATTCCTCCTCACACTCCTCCTGAGTTTCCCCTTCACTGCATTCGGTCAACTCTCCGGGATGGAAGAAGACGGATCCATCCTGCTCCCCGCCCAGAAGGACGTCGGGAAGTCCACCGACGAAGCAACCCAACGGCTGCTTTCAAACTCGTCGAAGTGGCTGGACTTCACGCGGAAATATGGCCATTGGTCGGTCACATGGAACGAGGCTGCACAGACCCCCCATCGCGCGTTTGGTGAGGCGATCCCTATCCGGGGATACAGCGTCATCACAAAAGAGAATGTTCGGGAAGCTGCGATGACGTTCTTGAAGGATAACACCCGTGCGCTGAATGTCAGACCCGCCGAACTAAGATTCGTCCGTGCGAATCCGGTAAACCGCCGGTGGTATGTTTCGTTTGCACAGGTGAAGGAGGGCATCGACGTTCTTCAGTCAGAGGTTGAACTACGTATCTCATCCTCTGGCCGTGTGATCTCCTTCGGAGTGGATTTCTACAATGACATCCAGCTCTCCCTTACCCCGTCAGTGTCTTATTCGGTAGCACAGGTCAACGCGCGGGAAGGCCTGCGGTTTGATGAAACAGA
>CAYHRX010000626.1:0-2270 GCA_964359075.1 uncultured Chitinophagales bacterium | reverse complement strand
GTCGGGTTGAATGGGTTGGGATAGTTCTGATCCAGTTCAAACGTCTCCGGCACACCTGCGAGCGTACGCTCCTCAACACCTACAACTCCAGCCGAATCGGTTCTCAAGGCAATCGCTTGTATCCCGGCAACGCCGGCTGAGCCGATGAGGGTTCCGACAGCCGCCAGCGTGTCGAGCGAGTACAGCGTGTTGGTCTGCGAGCCGCTGCCGATGATGGCGAAGAGGTTCCCAGGCTTGTTGAACGCGAGATACGGCGTGATGATATTCAGTCCCGTCCTCCCCACGGGAGATGCTGCACCCGTTGCGCGGTTGATGAGATGGATGCTATCCCGGCCTGCCAGCGGTGGACGGACGGATCCCCACATCTGCCCGCTCGTCGGACTGATGACAATGGAAGACCAGATCTTTCCGGTGGCAGTCCCAATGTATGTCGTGTCACCGGTCGAGATGTTGATGCGATACAGGCGTCCGTTGGTTGTTGCGCCGTACAGCGTGTCCCCGGTAAGACTGAACGTGATGGCCCTGAGGTTCGGGATGCCGAGGTTGCGGTTCAACAACGCATCGCCATATTGGCGGCTCACGCGGTAGAGTGTCGAGCCCGATGCGTTTGTAAACACACCATACAACTCCCGGTTCGATGGACGGATGGCAAGTCCGTCTAACTCGGTCACACCTGTCGGCCCAACAAGTGTGGCAGCGCCGGTCGCTGGATTGATTGTGTAGAGCTGGCTCGCGGTGGGCCCGATAACAGCAGAGGCTGCATACATAACGCCTGGCTGTGTTCGTCCGACGACGATACCCCTGCCGCGAAGTGCGATCTTTGCGCTGGGGTTCGTGCCATCGTTGCTCGCAACCGTAATGGTATCATTCACTGTGCCGTGTGCTGTGGGTCTGAAGATAACCCTGATCCTGATGGAGTCGAACGTGGAGATGTTGGCCGGCAGGGAAGGCAGGTTGAGAAAGGTGTACGATGTCTGCGTCCTCGTTATCGAGGAGATCGTGAGTGTTGATGAGCCGATGTTGTACAGCGTAACGGTCGTTGTGTCGCTGGTAAATCCCGCTTCAACATTCCCGAAATTGATGGAGTTGGTGCTTGAATAGAACCTGGCGCCACTGTAGGGAGCAAGCCGCATCCCAAGCACCCACACATTGGATGTGTTGGGGCCAGCGGCAAATTCCGTCAGGAACCAGAAGTTGTTCTTGTCCGCCGGATCAAGAGCAGCTCCCATGTAGTCGCCCCAGCGATTGCGGCCGTTGCCGAGAACAACATAGTTTCCCCCGCCGGGCCGGATTATCTCAGTCGGCCGGAGTCCGGGAGGATCAGAGTTGAGCCGCCACGTGTAATAGGCGCCGACGTATTCAGTGTCTCCTGATCGTGAGAACGTGATGCCGATGTTGTTGTCCTTGTCAACAGCGAGCGCCGGATAGAAATGCCAGAAGCCCAAGGCACCCAGCGCTGCGTCTTCGATTGCCGTGTTCGTTGGCGTGCTGATACGGACGTACCGGACTGCTGAGTAGCCGCTGTTGTCCACCGAGTGTGCCATCCAGAGCGAGCTGTCACGGTAGATAGGCTCATGACGGACACGGGAGCCACCGGCTTCAATGGGCGTACCGCCGCCGAGTTGTCCTGCGTTGGATGCGCTGTTCCATGCCGTGACCGGAACATGAACGCAGGAGATCGCGGGTGTTCCGAGTGGATTGGTAATGCGATACACGGCAAAGTAGGTTCCGCCCGACAGGCTCGGCGGGCCGCCAAGATAGTATTCATTGGGACCGGAAAGTACGATCGCTGGGCGTATGCCATCGACGTCAAACCCATTCAGATCTCGTAATGACCAGAAATCCCACCATGTGATTGCGCCGGGGGTACCACCCAGGAATTGTGCCTTCGGAAGGACACGGACCGCATTCCCGAAGTAGCCGCTGACAAATCCAAAATGTCGTCCCGTAATGTAGAATGCATTCCTGTCGTATCCGACACCCTCGTAATCCTGCCATGTGCCGCTTGTTGTTGAGCCATAGACGTTCGACGGAAGCGCCCAGTTGAACCAGATGCCAACAGGATTATCATCATCGGAAACCGAGATGAGGAAATACGCTGTTTGCGTCGCATCATTTTGATTATCCCACACCATCACCCACCGGTTTGCATGATGGTCGTACTGCACTTTGGGATCAAACGGTCCGGAGTTGGGAAGAACACTCTGAAACCATGTGTTCGCACCAATGGTCTTGATCGTAGCGCCTGCCTTGTCACTGATCCTGAATGA
>CAYHRX010000625.1:0-2270 GCA_964359075.1 uncultured Chitinophagales bacterium | reverse complement strand
TCCCGCCCCCGCACCGCCGTCATGGGTGGAGCAACTGCCATATCCTTCTCCACTCACAACACAGCAGCAGACAAATTATAGCAACTGGATTCGAGAGCTTCGTGAGTGGTGGATCAGGCTAATGTTGACCCAGCCCATGTCACTAGCGGAGAGGATGGTGCTTTTCTGGCACGGCCACTTCGCCAACCAGTACTCAACGGTCCAGGTTCCCCAGTACATGTACAAGCAGAACGCGCTCTTTAGGCGACATGCCACTGGCAACTTCAAGGAACTAGTGCGACAGGTGACGATCGATCCAGCGATGCTCATCTATTTGGATGGTGTACGCAACCGCCTCGGCAGTCCCAATGAAAACTATGCTCGTGAGTTGATGGAGCTGTTCACAATCGGGATTGGGAACTACACACAGCTCGATATACAGAATGCGGCGAGAGCACTCACAGGGTGGCAGGTGAGCGGCTTCGAGCCGGTGTTTACTCCGAGTCGCCACGACAATGGCATCAAGACGTTCATGGGACAGAGCGGGAACTTCGACGCATTCGATATCATCGACATCATCTTCCAGCAGCCTGCCACAGCCACGTTCATCTGCCGGAAGCTGTACAAGTACTTCGTCTATGAGGTTCCGGATGAGACAGTCGTGAACCAGATGGCGACGATATTCAGGAACGGTAACTACGAGATCGCTCCGGTGCTCGACGCACTCTTCAAGAGCGCCCACTTCTTCTCGCCGCTCAACTTCAGTGCAGAAATCACAAGTCCTATTGAAAAGATGGTTGGAGCGATTCGGCAACTGAACATCACGGTCAGTCCGACGTCCACGGTGGTGCCGAGCTTCATCCGGAATTCGATGAACAACATGGGGCAGAACCTCTTCGAGCCTCCGAACGTCGCTGGCTGGCCGGGGTACAGGTTGTGGATCAGCACAACGACCCTGTTGCTGCGGAACGCATACACCGACGCGATTGTAACCGGTCGTGACATCAACAACAACAACATCGGGTTCAAGGTGAGTGCTGTGCCGTTTGCGCAGCTCTTCCCGAGCCCGAACAACGCCATTGCGCTGGTTGATGACATTGCTGCTCACCTGGTCGCACTTCCGCTGTCTGCTTCTCGTCGGCAGGTACTGCTTGACACGCTGCTGCAAGGGATCGAGCTGTACGATTGGAGCATAAACGACCCTCAGGCCCCATCGCGGATCGAAGGTCTACTCAAAGTCATATTCAGGATGGCGGAGGCCCAACTTGGATAACTCAATGAACAGACGGAAGTTCCTCAAAGGCGCAACGGTGAGCTTGCTGCCAATCGCCCTGAACGGTTTCTCCATTCGTGCGCTCGGACGAACACCGTTGCTTCAGACAATCGGTAGGCAGTTCTCCATCAACGGACATGTGCTGGTCGTGATCCAACTGGCGGGGGGGAATGACGGGCTCAATACAGTGATTCCTCATGCAATGAGTCAGTACTACAACAACAGGCCAATAATCAACATCCCACTATCGCAAGTCATTCAGCTTAATACGGTGATGGGTTTGCATCCGTCGCTTCAGCCACTGGTGCCGCTGTATCAAAATGGGAAGTTGACCATCGTGCAAGGGCTGGGGTATGCAAGTCCCAACCGGTCTCACTTCCGCGCAACGGACATCTGGTGGACTGGTACGGACAGCAATGTTGTGGTCAACACTGGCTGGCTGGGCCGCGATCTCCAATACAATTATCCAAACTATCCCGGTGTGCTCGAGCCCAATCCGCTGGCGCTGCAGATCGGCGGCTCGCCGTCGCTCGGTTTGCAAAGTGTGAACGGCCCGATGGGCGTAACCATCACTGACCCGAACCAGTTCTATCAGTTGATTGCCGGGACCATTGGATTCGCCGAAGACCCATCCCCAAACACTCCGGCTGGCGCTGAGTTGCGGTATCTCCGCACAATAGAACAGGAGGCGATCCAATATGCCACAACGATCAAGGCTGCAGCTGACCGCGTAACAAACCGGACAACGTATCCAAACTCCAGCCTCGCGCAGCAACTCGCGATTGTGGCGCGGCTGATTGCAGGTCGACTTGACTGTCCGATCTACCTTGTCTCTCAAGGTGGTTACGATACGCATTCAGGACAAGGCACCCGCCAGCAGACGTTGCTGAATGACCTGGCGAGTGCCATTGCCGCGTTTCAAACCGATATCGAGTTGTTGGGAATGGCGGACACCGTTGTGGGTATGACGTTCTCTGAGTTTGGCCGCAGAGTAGAACAGAATGCCAGCAACGGTACC
>CAYHRX010000624.1:0-2280 GCA_964359075.1 uncultured Chitinophagales bacterium | reverse complement strand
TGACCATCACTCACGTCGTAAAAGTAGTCTGACATGAGACGGAAACTGGTTTCCAGACTCTGTAAATATTGGAGTGTGCCATCCCATTCCACAGAAACAACAATATTGAAAGCGATGCTTGTATGGTCCAATATGATTGTGTGTACTCCAATACTGTCGATTCTGGAATATGTCATCGCGCTCGTGCCGGTATCGAACTTCGCATTGTCGAGTGTTAAGGTGTACATCGTACTTAAGATGGACTGGTGTTTGACTGCAGGCTCTTGGTGTATCCTCATGGAGACCTTCAACGAATCGCCGGCGATTGCGCTGAGATTAGGAATGTGTAGTTCCCCAAGAGAGTCCGTTGTGAAACTCCCCAGAAGAGAATCGCTAAACACAGGAGGGTCGTAGTGGACGGTGTAAACATCAACAGTCTTGTTTGCAAGACTGTCACCGTGGGCGTCGCGCAGAATAATTGCTGTCCGACTGAGCAGAAACGCCCGGTATTGCTCGTTATGGAGTCCCATGCCAACAATCTGTCCGCTGTCATTGATGGCATTTGCCCTGATCAGCAGCCAACCAGAACCTGACGGTATTAGATTGTTAAGATCGCGCGTACCGTTGACGGTGTCCCACATGAAAGCATGAGGCTGCTGACCATCCGCCACATTGGATGAACCCACCACCACACCATGGTCATTGATGGCTTTGGCATAACCCCCCGGAATGCCTGTCGTCGGCAATGTTGGAAGTGCTTGCATAGCCCCTTTTTCCCATAAAAAGCCAAGCCATTGACCGCTTGCCGACTCCGACTCCCCCACGATTTGACCAAGATTGTTGATGCCGTACGCGAAGGATTCAGCTCCGCCTAAAGTGCCAAGGTCGTGCATCTGACTATCGGATGCGGGGTATGGGTTATAGAGAAATGCATGGTAATCCGAATTCATCGGGTCTGGATCGAACTGGGTATCGCCGACAATTTCCCCACGATCGTTGATGCCGTATGCAGTTCCCCCGCTGACACCTGCCGGACCCGGCCAGGGGAGATACTTGACATTACCGCCCCCGTAGTAGACAAATGCACCGCTGCCGCCGTCGGTGCCCACGACATGATTAAAGATATTGATGTCATGGACATTGCTGTACGTAACGCCAGCCAGTATTGCCAGATCGGTTCGATCCAGGAAACCGTGACGAATGCCGTTTACCTCCGCCGTCACAGCCAGGTGGCCGGAATCGTTGATGGCGTTGGCATAGCTGTTTCCAGTCGGGGAATAGCCAAGGTTGTGCAGGCCGGTTCGGTCATAAATGAACGCGCGGTTGAAACCATAAATATTGAGGGGTGATGGCTGGTTGGAAGTGCCGACGATCTCTGAGCGATTGTTGATATCATTAGCCTCTGTAAAACCCCCGAAGGAGCCGAGATCGATGAGTCTGTATTGTTGAGCGAGGAGGTTTGATGCAAACAATCCGTTCACAATCAGGAGAACATAGAAAGAGAAACGACATATCATTATGTCTGTTTTCCTGTCGATGATTGAGATGCGGTCTTTCATTTATTGAACGAGAATCAATTTCTTTGTTTGAACGAATCCTTCCGTTTGCATGCGATAGAAGTACACGGCGCTGGGCAGATTCGATGCATTTAAGTCCATAGTGTAGGCACCTGCCGGTTTCTCCTCATCAACCAGCACCGCCACTTCCTGCCCGAGGACGTTGTAGACTTTGAGTGTGACGTGTGAAGCTTTCGGCAGCTCATACCGGATTGTTGTGCTCGGGTTGAACGGGTTGGGGTAATTCTGATGCAATTTGAACTCCTGCGGAAGCTCATCAAACTGCTGCCCAATATCGTCGATGATTATGCTCGTCGAATCGAGGAAGACGGCGTAGTAACCCTGCTCCTCGATGTGAGCGGAGGCTGTGGAGCGGGCCGCATCGACCGACGTGGCAAGCGGCATCCACCCGTTCTGCCAGTGGTAGATAATTGCATCGGGTGTGCTGGCTAAGACAGTGTAGGCGATCGTCACCCTTCCGGTGAGAGGTACAGCCGTCGGGTAGCTATGAATGGCGTAGACGGGACTGACGCGGACGACGCCCGGGGGGATGCCATCGTCGGGAGGCGGGAACTCCGAACTCAGGATGGAGAGGTGCGTCGTGGCGCCTGCCGTCGAATCGAACTCGAAGCGGATGTTCTCGACTTCGCCGACGATCTCTGTGGTGAACGAATCAGTCGGGATGAGCATGTGATTGTGGAAGATGAAGAATTGCTGTCCGAGGCTGTCGGGTGCGCGGAAGAGG
>CAYHRX010000623.1:0-2293 GCA_964359075.1 uncultured Chitinophagales bacterium | reverse complement strand
GTGTTTACTTCTACAGGTTGCGCAGTGCAAGTATGAGCGAAACGAAGCGGATGCTATTGATCAAGTAATCCGCTCCAGACGGCTCAAGACGGACATGGAACCCCGTGGCTCAGAGACTGCCACGGGGTTCTCTATTTTGCGCACCTGGAAGCCGGTCGTTTCGTGAGAGGAGTCACCTATGTGTACAGAACGCTCCGTCCTTTTTTCCAAATGTCTTGACCTTCAAAGCTCTCCCCTTTAAGTTTATGACGGAAGATTCTGTATCCTGGAGCGAAGAATTTCGAAGAACGAATAGGTACCTAACAACCACAACAGAAGGAGAAGCGCCATGAGAGTGCTTACACCTTTCCGTAGGATGGCATTGCTTTCCATTCTTATACTCGTAGGAATGACAATCAATCTTCTAGCAGACGGGACAGAAACCTTTGGTCCGCCTCTGCATCCCACCTTGCTGACCCCACTGCCAATCGCCTCGGGCACGGGCATTGTCGCCGCAGGGGTTGGGTTGGCAAATGGAAGTGGAAACGGAGTGATTAACTTTAGTGTTCCGGCAGGCGCGATTGTGAAGCAGGTGTTTATTTACTGGGAAGGCCAAACCCACGTTAACCATTCTGTAGACGGTGATTTCGAGATAGAAGGTGTCCCTATCCACGCCAATGATCCGGGAGACTATTCAGACGGAGGCGACCGGATGGGGGCTCCCGTTCTCTTCTACACAGACGCGGTTGGCGTTGATATATATGCACTCGCCTATCGATTGGACATCACGAGCTTGAATCTTGTGCATGCCGGTGCGAATACACTGCACATTACTAACTTGAATAATTTTGAATTTGTCAACGATGGAGCCGGAGTGCTGGTGATTTATCAAGAACCCGGTAAACCGGCATCCACGATTGCCATTCGGGATGGAATCGATTTAGCATTTGTTAATTTCCCGGAACCAAAGAAGAGCACAGTTCCACAGACGTTTACGTTTGCACCTGCAAGCGTCTCGCGCACAGCCACTCTGTCCCTGTTCTTCTCGAGCGTCGAGGGGACGGTCTCCCAATTTGGTCTCAGGCCAAACTCGATTGAAGTCACTGTCGGTTCGACTGTGACCAAATACACCGATTTGCTTGGAAGCCACGACGGTCAAGAGTGGGACACCCAGAATCTGTCCATAGTGATCCCTGCAGGAGTCTCGACGGTCACAGTGCAGGCATTTTCGAGGGACGATTTGGGTAGGTGGGCGGGTGGAAGCTCAACCACATTTCTCCCTGCCTCTTTGTTCTGGCTTGTCGCTGGTCTTTCAGTTCCCGGAGGGTGCACTGGCAGGATCGGCGACTTTGTGTGGAATGACCTCGACGGCGACCGCATTCAGGATTCCGGTGAGCCAGGCATCCCCGGCGTGACGGTGAACCTACGTAACACGCCGCACGGCCCAATCATTGCAACGACTGTGACCGATGCAAATGGACATTACGAATTTAACAACCTATGCCACGGAGACTATTGCGTTGACATTGTCCAGAACACGTTGCCGCCCAATTGTAAACCCTCAGTGAACTGCGACGACGACAATGATGGCAGGAAAGATGATGACGATGATGACGACGACAGAAAAGATGTGACGATAATGACCACCGCATCATTGTCACAAAGAAGTGTCTTAAATTGTCCGCGGACAACAGCGAAAACCTGACCATCGATTTCGGGTTCAAGTGTCCTCCTCCGCCTCCTCCGTGCAGTCCGTGCACTGTTACGGGTGGATCATTGACCTTCCACAAACACGACGTGCGCTTGAGTCTCACGAACAAGGGTGCATGTCCTGTAACGATTTCAAGTATCAGCATAAGCTGGCCCGCAGCGAACGGAAAGCTGAAAGAGGTGGAGCTGGACGGTCATGAAATCTTTGATCATGACCGAATGCCCACTTCAACCGTGATCAACTCAGGTTGGAAAGGCTCTGCTAGCAAACGCACCATCAAGGCAGGACATACCGAAGTGTTGGAGTTCGAGTTCGACAAGACAGCCAGCACTAAAGCAAGCCTTTACACGATCCAGGTGCAGTTCGCTGAAGGCTGTACGGTGAAATATCCGGCAGGACCCATAGCAGCAGGCTCGACGGAAGAGGTCCTCTTGGAGGGAGCGCAACCTACGGAATTTGCGCTGTTCCAGAACTATCCGAATCCCTTTAATCCCAGCACGAACATCGGGTTCACCGTTCCGCAGAGTGGCTTTGCGACGATGAAGGTCTACAACGTGCTTGGTCAGGAAGTCGCAACACTGTTTGAAGGAAACGCCGATGCCG
>CAYHRX010000622.1:0-2294 GCA_964359075.1 uncultured Chitinophagales bacterium | reverse complement strand
TTGGCCATCATGCGAGCTATGCCGAACATGGCTGTGATTGCGCCAGGAGATCCGGTGGAGACGCGTCTGGCTACCAGGGCAATTGTGGGACATGAAGGTCCGTGTTATCTGCGCCTGGGCAAGGCAGGCGAACCGATCATACACCAGGCTGAGTTCGACTTTGCCCTAGGGCGGGCCATCGCTGTTCGAGAGGGAAAGGATGCGACATTGATTACCACGGGGGGGATGCTGAAAGTTGCGATTGATGCGGCGGATCTGCTCGCAAGACAAGGCAAAGGAGCGCGTGTGTTGAGCATGCATACGATTGCGCCAATCGATGTCGATGCGATTCTGTGTGCAGCGAGAGAAACTGGGGGTATTGCAACAATTGAGGAACATCAGTTGCTCGGAGGGTTGGGTAGCAGTGTGGCCGACGTCCTCCAAGACGCTCAGGTAAGAGTTGGATGGTTCTCGCGATTTGGGATAGGGGGAACACTTATGAACACTTGTGGGAGCCAGGACTACCTACGCCGAGAAGTTGGGCTCACCCCGGAGAACATTGTAAAGAGAGTGCTCGCTAATCGTCTGTAACCCAGCCGAGAGCTCGAAATTGACCTTGTCGATTCGCTGCTCTCTTTTCAGAGGTGTTCTAATCCACCAATCGGGATGAGCTTACTCGTGCAATCTCGGCTCGATGTCAGGCCGGAGCAGTCATGCCGTGGCAAAATCCGTCAGGTTCAGATAGAGAGATGAGATGAATATGAAGGGCAACCTTATTGAGAATTGGCAGAAGCAATACGAAGCACTCGGGGTGACGTACAGCGAAGGTGCCGACACCCCTAATGACCTGGCGCAGATGTGCAGCTACCGGTTCGTGTACGAAGACATCGTCGAGCACCTGCCGAATTACAAGACCGCCAGGATTCTCGAGTGCGGGTGCGGGAGCGCTCGGAACTCGCTGTACCTGGCCTTGCGCGGCTTCGACGTCACGTGCTCCGACTTCAGCCCCGAGGGCCTGCGCCTGGCCCAGAGCAACTTTGCCGCGTTTGGCGCCCGCGGCACGTTCCTTCAGGATGACCTGATGCGTTCCAAGATACAGGCGAACAGTTTCGACTGTGTCATGAGCTTCGGGTTACTGGAGCACTTCGAGGACTTGCGTCCCCTCGTCGCGAGTCTCACCCGCATGGTCAAACCGGGCGGCATCCAGATACACCTCGTGATCACGAAGAAGTTCTCCACGGCGACCATCAACAACCTGATCTGGTTCCCGTACAGGTTCGTGCGTCTCGCCGTCAAGAAACGAGACTTCCGGGACATCATCCGGCGGAGCTATCGGGATTTTCCCCACTACGAGAACAGCTTTTCATGGCGACAGTATTCACGAGCGTTTGCGGAGGGGGGAAACGAGATCATCAAGTGCGAGCCTGGAGATGTCTTGACGCCGCTCATTCTCCTGCCGTTCGGGGCCGGTGACGTGATCGTGAGGCTGTTCCAGAAACAACTGACGACATTGCATCGGCTCACTCACAGGACACAATCGCTGGTGCTGCATTTTCTCTCGCCGACCTTCACCGTCGTGTGCCGGAAGACAATGGCGGGGTGAGCGATCCCGGCCGCATATCGCTGGGATCGAAAGACGATGGACATGTTCGCTGAGCCGGCAGCAGAAGAATTCGTTCGGACGCTCCAGCACTCAGCGGAGCTGGTGAAAGCCTGGGGGGAGTCGAAGCTCCCGGGCGGGAAAACACTGGGGGAAACGCTGACGCTCCAGGAGATCCCGCTCTGGGACACGGTGGCTGTGGATCTGGCACGCCTTCATGTGCTGAGGGCGTTGTGGTTGGACGCGAGGCCGCCTTCGTTCGCGCAGCGGATCCGGTCCTATCTGAGCTGGGCCAAGCACGGGGCTCGGGAGTACATCGGCAACCGACACGATTCGCGTGGATGTGCCGAGTGGCCGCAAGCCTCTGGGACCTAAAAACGCCACGTTGATCATGTAGCGGTTCCCCCAGGGGTCGGCGACGACCGGAGTAGAGATGTAGGCGCCCCGAAAACCGCAGGCAAACACAGACGAGCTGGTGGGGATGCGGTACTCCGATGTAGCAGCGGTATTTTCTCCCGGGAAGAATGGATCTCCAAGAGCCAGGTGGTTTGAGATGGTGTCTACAACCACACCACTATCTGAGTTGGCCGCGTCGATAGCTTCGTTCCAGTTGTCATCCTCACCGGCAAGCCCCACGCCTATGCTTGGAATGTCGCCGTCACCTACGAGCATGTCGACACGGTTAGCCGACGTGAAGGCACTAAGGTCGCCGTCC
>CAYHRX010000621.1:1146-2296 GCA_964359075.1 uncultured Chitinophagales bacterium | reverse complement strand
CGTCAATCCCGCCTGAATGGCTGCAATATACTGATCAAACTCCTTCCCACGACTTCCAATAAACCCGAAATCCAATCCCGGCATTCCGGCCTGGTATGACATAAGCGTTGCCAATAGTCGGGCTGTGCGCCCGTTACCTTCTCTGTACGGATGAATCAGAAGAAACTCTGCATGAACCACGGCAAGATGTCCTGCAATTTCATCGACCCTCCCCTCCCGACACGGCGAATGTAGACGGAGTATTCTCTGTTCAAAGTCCATCATTGCGTGTGGAATAGCTCTTGCGGACGCAAACACGAATCCACCCTTTGAGAGGTTTACGTCTCGGTACCTGCCCGCCCAACTGTAGATGCGCCCGAGAAACTTCTTATGAATCAAATCGATATCGTTGAGCGTAAATCGATGGTCGGCGGTGAACGTCCGCACCAGTTCGCGCTCTGCCATCATATACGCTGCGAGTTCCTCATCCTCCATCTTCCACACACTCGTGATGTTCAAGAGATTACGCAGGACTCTTCTGTGTGAGCCGGGTTGAAACTCATCCACACCTGAAGCAAGGTGTCTAAGACCAGTCTTCTTTTTCATCACGTCTTCAACGTCGCCCGCAATTCCCGTGTGTGATTCATATGGCATGTGACTGTGTCAGCCTCTTCTTCAGCAACTCCATCGTCTCCTTCGCTGCAATCTCCCAATCAAATTTCTTCGCCCACTCAATGGAGTTTCTCGTCAGGCGGTCACGGAGGTTTGTGTCGGTAAGGAGTTTCAGGATCTTGACGGCAAGGTCGTTCACGTTGCCGTAGGTGTAGAGAAGCCCCGTCTCATTGTCCTTCACCGCGTCCCGGAGCCCTTGAACGTTGCTGGCTATAACAGGTGTGCCGCACGCATTGGCCTCAAGCACGGTCAGTCCCCACCCTTCTTTGGATGAGGTCGTCACCTTGAACCACATCTGCTGCAGCAACTCAATCTTCTTCTGCTCGGGCACAAAGCCAGTGAACTCGACGACACCGGACAATCCAATGTCCTTCGACGTCTGCTCAAGTCGCAGCCGGTCATCCCCCTCTCCCACAATCAGCACTTTCACTTCGGGTACCTGCTTGACGACCTCCGGCAAAGCCTGCAACAAGTGATCGACGCTCTTGTACCTCTTCAG
>CAYHRX010000621.1:0-1136 GCA_964359075.1 uncultured Chitinophagales bacterium | reverse complement strand
AAAGTAGCCGATGAGCGGCCTGGGACTCTTCGCCGCTCCGTCGGTTTTGTGGACTGAATGGTCAACGCCGTAATAGATGAGAGCAACATCTGCAGCCGGAAACCGTTCGTGCTGCAACTCGGCAAGCGTGCTGGGCGAACCGACGATGAAAGGGATGCGCTTCCTCTTGTACAGCCACGCTGCCATCCGTTCCATGAGATAGACGTATGTTGCGAGGATGAAGTTCACTTCAAGAAAGATACTCTTGCCAAAGAGATGATGTGTCACACCATAGATCGGCCTCTTCACGAACAGTGGAGTGAAGAACGGGATCTTGTTCATATCATCAACAACGATGTCGAACTGCTGCCGACGGAAGCGAGTGAGGTAGGTGAAGAAAAAGCGGAAGTTGAACAGGTAGCGTCCGCCCTCTCGAATGACACGGATGCCGTTGATGGTTTCTTCATGTTGAGCGCCGGGGAACGACGAGCAATACAGCGTCACCTCGTGTCCCATGCGGGCGATGCGCGAGAAGACTTCATGCAGGTGGACTTCCGCACCGCCTGCCTGCGGGTTCTTGATGTCCTGCCAATTGACTATGAGGATCCTCATGAGGATTTGAGATTGCAGATTGATGATTGGAGATGGTTGGGGATTGGGTGATTGATGATTGATGATTGATGATTGGTGATTGAAGGACGATTACCTTGATTGTTTTGCAGTCTTGGCGCTTGCCGTGAAGATTGAAACAAGCTCGTTTGCCTCCTTCATGAGGTCGGCGACAGATTCACGTTTCAGAATCTCGGCTTCGGTAAGTATTTCCAACCAATAGAGGGTCTCGTCGGCCTCCTCAAGCGTAATACCGATCTTGGATATGAAGTCAGCCTTCGACCTGCCACGACACGCGGCACGATAGTTGGCTCCAACCGATGTTCCCGCACGGAACAGTTGGTTTCCAATGAGCCTCCCTTCGCGAGAATCCGGAAGCTTCCGGCACAAGCTTATCACCTTTCTGGCAAAGTCCTTCGTCCGCTTCTTTAACTGCTCCGAATCGATAAGCTATCCCTCCAATCACAAATCAAGAATCTACAATCTACAATCAAAAAGCTGAATTCAACGAGGAAGTGCAACACATGAGCGAAACACTTCTAATGCTG
>CAYHRX010000620.1:0-2299 GCA_964359075.1 uncultured Chitinophagales bacterium | reverse complement strand
GAAAGGAAGATATTCATCTCGCAATAGAGTCGCGCCTCATTGAGAAACTCGGACCGCTCGGAGGCAAGCTGCACACGGCACGAAGCCGCAATGATCAAGTTGCGCTTGACGAGCGACTCTACCTACGATCGGCAACAGACGAAATCATGCACGCCGTCAGAGGATTACAGAGAGTTCTTCTTGCGCAGGCAGACAAAAACAAGAACGTTCTAGCCCCCGGCTATACGCATCTCCAACGAGCACAGCCGATTCTCTTTGCACACCATTTGTTGGCGTATATCTCAATGCTGCAGCGAGATTACGAGCGCTTTGCAGATTGTCGGAAGCGGTTGAACAAATCGCCTCTTGGCGCCGCTGCGCTGGCTGGAACGTCCTTTCCAGTCGACCGAGAGAGGGTAGCTAGAAAGCTTGGCTTTGATGGGATTGTGGAGAACAGCATCGATGCCGTGAGCGATCGCGACTACCTTGCCGAGTTTATCTCCTCCTGCGCCATCACAATGATGCATCTCAGTCGCCTTGCCGAAGAACTCGTCCTCTGGACCTCGCGTGAATGGAACTTCGCCGAAATCGACGATGCCTTCACTACCGGTAGCAGCATCATGCCGCAGAAGAAGAATCCTGATATCGCCGAGCTCATACGAGGAAAGACAGGAAGGGTGTACGGTAATCTCGTGACCATCCTCACAATTATGAAGGCCCTGCCGCTCTCATATAATCGCGACATGCAGGAAGACAAGCTGCCGATGTTCGATGCGGCTGATACAGTGAGAGACTCGCTTGAGGTATTGGCAGCAATGTTGGCCGAAACGAAATTCAACAAGAAGAGATTTGAAGAGGAGTTGAAAACGGATTATTCTACGGCAACAGAGATTGCCGATTATCTCGTCAGAAAGGGTGTGTCTTTTCGAGAAGGACACAGAATAGCAGGCCAGATTATCCGACGATGCATAGAGAAAGGAACCGGGTTCTCAGACCTCCCGCTTAAAGAGTATCGCAAGTATAGACCCGCATTTCAATCCGACATCTTCAAGTACCTCGACCCGCAGCTGAGTATCCAACAAAAAAAATCCTCGGGCAGTACGTCGCCCGAGGAGGTTGCAAAGCAAATCAGAGCCTGGAAGAGAAGGCTCTCCGCATAGGCACAAGCTACTTTGTTAGTGTCATCTTTTTTGTCTCGAAATAGCTTCCCGCCTCGATACGGTACAGATAGACACCACTTGGTAGATTCGGAGCGTTGAACCTGACACTGTGACTCCCTGCTGGTTTCTCCTCTTCCACCAACACTGCCACGACTCGCCCCAACAGATCGAACACCCTCAAACGCACAAAGCTCGCCTCGGGCAGATCAAACCAGATCGTAGTCGATGGATTGAATGGATTGGGGTAGTTGATCAAGCGATGCTTGAGCGGAAGTCCTTCGAGTGTGAGAACGCCAACTCCCGTGCTATCTGTCGGCACGACTCGGGGGTAATCGTTTGTGGCAAAAACACCCCCTTCGAAGGATGGATCTGAGTAATAAGTCGTTCCACCACCAATCAGCTTGGAACGGACGTCGTAATAGACGATATCATTCGTGTAGCCGCCGGTGATCAAGTAACTGTAGTCAATGTAAGTCGTTGTCGTGTGGCCTAGTTCCGTAAGTAGCGACGGGTCGCCGAGTTGCCTGTTGTGTTTCACTCTCCTCCAGATTTGATAGGTCACATCGGGATGGGGATGCATTGTCCAAGTGACGTGAACGTAATCCCCCACGGTACCACCAGCAGTAACATTATCAGGTGGCAGCGGCTTGGGGGTGAAGTTGGCCGTGAAAGTGTAGCTGGTCCGACTCGGATAGTACGTCGCCGGCTGACTTGTATAACCCGATGGGCTCCAGTTGACGAAGGTATAGAGTACATGATCCACCGTCTGTGAAGTGCTTGTTTGTACATCAATGGAATTGCCCTGCTGGACCTGCGCCGTAGCAGGTGAAACCACCTCGGGCTCATTGTTGATCCTCACCGTGCCGGCAAATGGTCTACCGGGACCGGATGTCTGCACCGTAACCGTGTAAACATCCCTGAAGTTTGCCTCGTAGTTCCCGCTTGCGTTGATGGAGATGGATAGGTCTGGACTCCCTACAGCTCCCGTCCACCGTGTGAAGTTTTGAGGAAACCCTCCCGAGGTCTGTCCGGCAACCGCTGTGAGTGTGATTGGGAATTGTGATGTGCGCCGGAGTACTTGCGTGTAACCGGTCGAAAGAAGTGTGATGGTCTCTCCGCCCACGACCGTTTGGCCTCCCCCTGATCCGTCCCCAAACACG
>CAYHRX010000619.1:0-2301 GCA_964359075.1 uncultured Chitinophagales bacterium | reverse complement strand
GATTTTCAGGACGTTGCCTCGAGCATCATCTCGTTTGAACGCAAGGCCAGGAATCCTGAAGATGTTATTGTTGCCGTCTACAACTTCACACCAATTCCCCGGCAGGCGTACCGCATTGGCGTGCGGTTTCCCGGAGCGTATAAGGAACTCCTGAACAGCGATGCCGCCGCATACGGTGGCAGTAACATGGGCAACATGGGTGAAGTGAAGTCGGAACCCATTCCGCAACATGGACGTGACCATTCTCTTCCGCTAACGGTCCCTCCACTTGGCGCGGTCTTTCTAAAGCGTCAACCCTAGTGTTTCCGGGATGTGAATCACCGCAACGAAGATAATTCACTATGAGAATCATCGTTACAGGTGGAAGCGGCTTCATTGGCAGCGCGTTGATACCGCGGCTTGTTGTTGAAGAGCACGACGTTGTCGTGCTCACGAGGAATCCGGCGGATGCAAGTGCTAGGCTCGGTCCACAGGTCACGGTCGAGCAATGGGATGGCAGGAGGCCCGGCGCATGGGAGTCACATGTTGATGGCTCCGATGCAGTAATCAACTTTGCCGGTGAGCCGCTTGATGCCAAACGGTGGTTGCGTTCTCAGAAGGAACGCATCATTGGCAGTCGCGTGGATGCGACATCAGCCATTGTTCATGCAATCTCGAAGGCAAAGCAGAAGCCGTCGGTGATGATCAGCGCATCAGGCGTTGGCTACTATGGTGCGGTGGAAACCGGAGAAGTGACGGAAGATGCCCCCAGAGGCTCAGACTTCCTCAGCGAGACAACATACCAATGGGAGAAGGCAGCACACGGTGCAGAAGCTCTCGGTGTGCGCACGGTGGTACTTCGGATTGCGGTCGTCCTGGGATCAGGAGGTGGGGCTTTGAGGAAGATGCTCATCCCATTCAGACTATTTGTTGGAGGCCCGCTTGGCTCGGGTCGTCAGTGGTTTCCGTGGGTGCACCGTGATGATCTTGTTGGCGTCATTCTGTTCGCGTTGAGCAGCCCTGAAATCTCTGGCCCGGTGAACGTTGTGGCTCCAGAAGTAGTCAAGATGCAGGGTTTTTGTTCCGCTCTCGGGCAGGCACTGCATCGACCTTCTTGGGCACCCGTCCCCAGTTTTGTCCTGAAAGCCGTCCTCGGAGAGATGTCGGAAATGGTACTCACCGGCCAACGTGCCGTGCCCAGAGTGCTGGAACGTTACGGCTATAGATTCAAATTCCCGCAACTGTCGGCGGCTCTAACCGATATCCTCAAATAGCCTGACACTTTTCCCGAAATTCTGTATCTTATTGGTACTCAGTGTTAGAGAGGTGGATCGGTGAGTTTTCAAGGAATAACCTAAAGGAGATGTAACATTGAACACGATGAAAACATTCTTTCTGATGGCTCTGCTGACGGTTTTGCTCGTCTTCATCGGAGGCTTTGTCGGGGGCCAGAACGGGATGTTCATTGCATTTGGCTTTGCTCTGCTCATGAACTTCGGCTCGTACTGGTTCAGCGACAAGCTTGTACTGCGTATGTACAAAGCATCAGAAGTGCAGCAAGGCGATAACCCAACGCTCTATCAGATGGTTGATGATCTGAGGCAACGAGCCGGTCTTCCCATGCCCAAGGTCTATGTTATCCCTTCGGCGCAACCGAATGCGTTTGCCACGGGAAGGGACCCGAACCATGCTGCGGTGGCGGTGAGCCAGGGCATCCTCAGGCTGATCTCAAAGGATGAGCTGAGGGGAGTGATTGGGCACGAGTTGGCGCACATTAAGCATCGGGATATTCTGGTCGGGACTGTTGCGGCAACCATTGCAGGCGCCATCAGCATGCTGGCGAACATGGCACAATGGGCGTTCATGTTCGGTGGTGGCAGAAGTTCCGATGACCGGGAAGGCGGACATCCCATAGCCGGCTTGGTCATGATGGTTGTCGCCCCGATTGCTGCAATGATGATTCAGATGGCTATCTCGCGGTCACGGGAGTTCTTGGCCGACGAAGGAGGGGCGCAGATTTCCGGCAACCCTCTCTCTCTTGCCAACGCGTTACGCAGATTGGATGCTGCGGCTCATGAGATTCCGATGCAAGCTTCTCCAGCGACAGCTCACATGTTCATCGTCAACCCGCTGAGCGGCGGAGGACTGATGAAGCTGTTCAGCACGCATCCGCCGATGGAGGAGCGAATTGCTCGACTTGAAGCGATGGTGTATGGGGGAGTGGTCGCGGGATAGTCCCAGACGATAGAGCTAGCTTGCAGAGAGAGTAAGAGGCTGTCCAAAAGGCAATCTCTGCCTATTCCTCTTTGGCGAAATTTACCG
>CAYHRX010000618.1:0-2307 GCA_964359075.1 uncultured Chitinophagales bacterium | reverse complement strand
GATGAGGTCACGAAGCACCGGACCGATGCGCTGAAGGCTGATACTGATGGCGACGGCCTGAAGGATGGCGAAGAAGTAGGTCGCCACAAGACCGATCCTCTCAAGGCTGACACTGATGCCGGAACGGTCAACGACGGTACAGAAGTGGCGCGTGGCAGCGATCCGCTGAACACGGCCGATGACGTTCCACCGAAGAAGGAGGAGCTGAAGGTTGAGGTGGGCAAGGCGATTGTGCTGGAAGGAATTGTCTATGCAACAGGCAAGGCAGAGATCACCGCACAGTCCGAGTCAATTCTGGAGATCGCGTACAACATGCTGGCGCAGAATCCGGAGATTGCGGTGGAGATCCAGGGCCATACGGACAATACAGGCAAGAAGGCCACCAACGTGAAGCTCTCGCAGACGCGAGCCGAGGCAGTAAAGGCGTGGCTGGTGAAGAAGGGCATTGCCGCAGACCGTGTCACAGCCAAGGGCTACGGCCCGGACAAACCGGCTGCAGACAACAAGACGGCTGATGGGCGACAGAAGAACAGGCGCATCGAGTTCTTCAGAGTGAAGTAGCTGCATGACATGCGCCCTTGCACTCTTTGCAGGGGCGCAACTGTTTCCAGCCTCGACTCAATCACAAACCAGAAGCCCAACCATGATAAAAGAATTCTTAGAGTTCTTGAAGAAATACGGGGTCATCGGCCTCGCCATTGCTGTCGTCATTGGTGGAAAGGTGAATGAATTCGTTTCTGCAACCGTCAGCGACCTGCTCATGCCGATTATCGGTGTGTTGCTGCCGGAAGGGGGCTGGGAGAATTGGGTATTGGAGCTGGGACCGATCAAGCTTGCCGTCGGTCACTGGCTCGGCGTGGCTATCGATTTCGTCATCATTGCCTTCTTTGTGTTCATGATCGCCAAGATGCTGCTGGGGGAGAAGGAAGTACAAAAGCGGTA
Source organism: uncultured Chitinophagales bacterium (assembly GCA_964359075.1). Taxonomy (GTDB): domain Bacteria; phylum Bacteroidota; class Ignavibacteria; order UBA10030; family UBA6906; genus UBA11986. Next base: position 1,365 of record CAYHRX010000618.1, on the reverse strand, counting down.
ATCACCAATCCGGCAACTCATGCGTCTCGTAAAGGTTCCGAGGAGTTTCTACTTGCAGCCCACACTCAAGGTTGCAAAAGAACTCCTCGGTTTGTTTTTGGTGCGTAAGGTAGGAAAGAAGAAGCTCATCGGTAGGATCGTGGAGGTTGAGGCGTATCTCGGAGCGAAGGATCCTGCCAGCCATGCGTACCGAGGCAAGACTGCCCGCAATGAAGTCATGTTCTGGAAAGGCGGACATCTGTACGTGTACTTCACGTATGGGATGCACTTCTGCTCAAACATTGTCACGGAGGCAAAAGGGGTCGGACATGCCGTCCTGTTGCGGGCAGTTGAGCCACTTGAGGGTATTGAGGTGATGAGACGAAACAGGAACCTCGCCGGGCGAGACAAGCCCACTCTGCTCTGCAGCGGGCCGGCGAGGCTCTGCCAAGCCTTCGGCATCGGAAGGCAACAGAATGGCACTGATCTCTGCGGCGACCAGATCTGGATTGCTCGTGACGCTGACTCTAAGATACGACAGCATGTCGCCCGCTCCACCCGCATCGGGATAAACGCCGGCGGGCATCACCGGTGGCGCTTCTTCGATCCAGACAGCCCGCATGTCTCACGATCCCGACAAGCAAGGACGTAGGATCATTTCACCACGACCGTTTTCCTCACCGTCGTAAACACAAAAGAACCCTTCGTCGCAGCCATGACGATCTACGTCCTCCTTGTTGGCGTGCAAACCGGGAGTAATGTAGAGGCAGGCATCCGAAAAATCAATGGCAGGAAACTATCAGCAGTGTCTTGTTTCGCCAGGACACTGCTGATTCATCCATCACTGAAGCAGTATCAGCTTTTTGCTTGCACTGAAACCACCGGCCTGCAGACGATAGATGTACACGCCGCTCGGAAGATCCTTCGGTGTCCATACCACAGTATGGGTGCCTGCATTGCGACGCTCTTTGACAAGCTCGACTATCTCTCTCCCAAGGAGATCATAGACCCGAAGAGTTACCTGTGCCGGCTCTGCCAGCGTGAAATAGAATTGTGTTGATGGATTGAACGGATTCGGATAGTTCTGCTCCAGCGCCATGGCGACCGGATGCTCCTCGGAGGCAACGCTGGTCAGCACATCTACCTGAATGCCGTCACTGTAGTGTATCGAGCCATCAAGGTCTATCTGCTTCAGCCTGTACCACCAAAGACCGGGTGTGGCGGTGATATCGGTGTACGAATAGTGCTGAGGTTCCACGGTTGTACCACGGCCGGGCACAAAGCTGTTGGGAATGGTCTGGAACGACGAAGGAGTGCCTGCACTCTTCTCTACTTCAAACCCGTAGTTGTTCGTCTCTGTCAGGGTGCCCCAACGGAGTTCCACAT
>CAYHRX010000617.1:981-2309 GCA_964359075.1 uncultured Chitinophagales bacterium | reverse complement strand
CTGATAGAATCGGCTCTGGCCCAGAACAACGTTACATTCCAAGTGCGCATGAATATCAAGATGCGCGAGTTGACGTTCCAGCCGGGCAGCGGAGACCGAGTTCGCGTGCCGGGCGACTTCAACGGCTGGAGCACCAGCGCCGATACGCTGCTTGATGCGGACGGCGACAGTATCTACACAAAGGTCAAGTCATTGCCCACAGGCGCGATCAACTACAAGTTCTACAAAACCCTGCGTGGCGGCATTGACTGGGAAGGCGATCCAAACCGCACGTACACTGTTGTGGCAGGAACACAAAACATTCCGCCAGTGTACTTCGATCGTGATTCGGTCTACACTCCACCAGTGGCTGCCCCTGTAACGTTCCGCGTCAATATGCGCGTGAAGCTGCTCGAAGGCGGTTTCCAGCCGCAGAATGGCGACATTGTCCGCGTCGCCGGGAGTTTCAACGGATGGGGCGGCTCAACCGATACACTGCGTGATGTATCCCCGACCGATAGCATCTACCAGAAGACAATCAACATCAATGAGGGAACGGCAATCCAGTACAAGTTCCTCAAGACACTTCGAGGCGGATCCGACTGGGAGGGAGGCAGCAACCGGGAGTATACGGTTCCAACAGGTGGCGGTACATTGCCGGCTGTGTACTTTGACTATGACTCAGTTGTCAACGTGCCGATCACAGCCAACATTGTGTGGCGTGTTGACATGAAGGCCTTGCAAAACATTGGCTGGTTCGCGCCTGCGTCAGGCGACTCAGTACAAGTGCGCGGACAGTTTGAAGGCTGGAGCGGTACGCGCATGACATTTGATCCACCTTCACAGTTGTACCGTGTGACGGCTCCGTACTCTGGTTTCTCGTTTGACATCGTGAACCACAAGTACTTCATCAAGCTGGATTCGGCAACCGGACAGGCACGATTCCCCGGCTATATCGACCCCAACAACCGTGATGGCATTCAATATGATCATCCATACGAGCGTGGTGATGGAAACCGGCAGCTTAACGTGCAAAACGGTGGGAACCTCACGACTGAACCATTCTACTTCAGCAGCGTCCATCGTTATGCAACAATGAACAACACGACGGACACTTGCCGGGTTACCATGAAAGTGAACATGGGGCCGGCAACACGCTACGTTGATCCCTTCAATCCTGCAACCGATACGCTGAAGCTGATCTTCAACGATCAAATGTGGTACCGTGCACAGGCTGCGAATCAGGGTGCGTTCCTAACTGAAGTGAGAATGACTCGCCAGGGTCCAACGGATAGCGTCTGGACGGTGCGCTTCAAGGTGAAGGGGAGGGCACAGGCGGGCATCATTAA
>CAYHRX010000617.1:0-971 GCA_964359075.1 uncultured Chitinophagales bacterium | reverse complement strand
CATCATGTACTACTACCGATATGTCCATCCCGGTGGCAGTACCGTGAACGAGGGCGGTGGTCTGGGTGTGCAGAAGCCGTATCGTGCACGCTTCATCCAACCGACCGGACCGAACGCATTCCCGGCAACCTACACTGCTCCAACTGACAGTTGGCAGAAAGATCCGCCGATGTTCTGCGAGACCCCCATCTTCGGGATAACGGATGTAGCGTTCCAGGATATGGGCATTCCGGAGGAGTACAAGCTCAACCAGAACTACCCGAACCCCTTCAACCCGGCAACCCGCATCACGTATTCCATCCCGGAGAATGCGAAGGTGACATTGAAGGTGTTCAATCTCCTTGGTCAGGAAGTCGCGCAGTTGGTGAACGAGAACCAGGTGAGAGGCAACTACGTGGCGCTGTTCGAGGCAAACAGGCTGGCGACTGGCGTGTACTTCTATCGTCTGGAGGCTGGAAAGTTCACAGACACGAAGAAGATGCTGCTGTTGAAGTGACGTTTGCGTCATCCTGAGTCCCGCCGCTTTTGGTGAGCGCCCACCTGCCAATGACGTGTAGGGGCATGGCACATTCGCCTCGCTGCGATTCAGCGAGGCGGGCCATGTCCCTACGTCGTTTGGAGGATATCCATGAATTAGGATCAGTCCTTTCCTTTCTCTCTGCAAATTCCTATATTCTCATCAGTTACGCTTCATCCGATCTTCCACTCCAAGCTCCCCATCGAGGTAGAACCAGGTTCATACAGGAACATTTGTAGATCGCATAGGAGAAATGCAATGGCTGACACGCTGACCATTATCGACAACCGAACAGGGAAAAAGTACGAAGTACCAATTGCAGACGAGACAATCAAAGCTCTTGATCTTCGACAAATAAAAGTGAAGGAGGATGACTTCGGGCTGATGACGTACGACCCGGCCTTCATGAACACTGCATCGTGCAAGAGTAAGATCACGTACATCGACGGCGACA
>CAYHRX010000616.1:0-2310 GCA_964359075.1 uncultured Chitinophagales bacterium | reverse complement strand
TCTCCGTTCTTGCCAGCATTGCCATCCTCGTGTACCTGTACAAAGCACGTGAGGAGTCGTTCGCCTTGCGGATGTCACTTGCGATGATTCTGGGTGGCGCGATTGGCAACCTCATTGACCGTGTGTTTTATGGAGTGATTTTTGGAGAGGCCCCGCTGTTCCATGGCAAGGTCGTGGATTTCTTCGACATCGACTTCTTCAATATTGACATTCTGGGATATCACCTTTCACGATGGCCGGTCTTCAACGTCGCTGATGCGGCGGTGACAACCGGTGTGGTTCTGCTGCTCTTCTTCCATCGCAGCACCGAAACCGAAGAACTGACGCCGGTTCCTGTCACCGTTGACCCGCCGGCTTCTCCGCAGGATCCTCCCGGGAGCCCAAACTTTCCGACCGACCAGCAGTAGTCCATCAACTCTTGTGCATTCATGCCGTATGAGTTCGAGATAGTCGTTCCAGCAGGCAAGAAGAAGGAACGGCTCGACGTCTTCCTCACCAACCACGTCGAGAACGCAACTCGGAACAAAGTACAGAGAGCAATCCAGGATGGCGCCGTCCTGATCAACGGCAAGACCGTGAAGCCGAGCCACATAGTCGCACCCGGCGAGATCATTCGCATTACTCTTCCAAAGTCTCCACCCCAGGAAGCACAGCCTGAGAACATCCCCATTGATATTATCTACGAAGATGATGACCTCCTCGTTGTGAACAAGCCTGCCGGCATGGTGACGCATCCTGCGTATGGCAACTACACGGGCACGCTTGTCAACGCGCTGCTGCATCACTGCAACCGACTCTCCACGCTGAACGACCCGACACGACCGGGCATTGTGCACCGGCTCGATAGAGAAACTTCCGGATTGATGGTGGTAGCGAAGACCGACATCGCTCATGCACGGCTCGCGAAACAATTTGCCACGAGAACAATCAGGCGCGAGTACTGGGCAATTGTGTGGGGAACATTCAAAGAGAAGCGCGGAACGATTGAGACACTGCTGGGCAGGAGCAAGTCCGACAGAAAGAAGATGGCAGTCGTTGCCGATGGCAAGGCAGCTATTACAGAATACACTGTGCTTGAGCAGTTCTCATACCTTTCACTGGTGAGACTGAAACTCCGGACAGGCCGGACTCACCAGATCCGGGTTCATCTCGCACACATTCAGCATCCAGTGTTTGGAGATCCCACATACAATGGCAGGCACATTGTCGCAGGCCCGGAGACTCAGAAGCAGAAGGCCGAAGTGCAGCACCTCTTGAAGCTGATTTCCCGGCAGGCCCTCCACGCGAAGACAATCGGCTTCCTCCATCCGTCAACACACAAAGATGTGTTTTTTGACTCCGATCTTCCGGCGGATATGGGCGCCATCCTGGACTATCTTCATCAGGCTGCCTGTTAGTCAAAAACTACCCGTTTTGGGTAGTGACAATACCAAAGCTCGTAAGTATCTTGATGTGACGGCGTGCACCAAATGCTCTTCAGTTCGAGGTTTCTCTTGCCTGTGAATTTCTTAGTTCATAAATTGTTTTGGGATATCCCTTCTGTAGACAACCACCAACTAATCATCGGAGGCACAGATGAAGATACGTGTACTATGTTGTCGAGCTGTACCCCTGCTATTGTGCGCAGCGGTGATTTTCTTCTCGGCTACCACCTCATATTCTCAGTCAAAGCTGGAGGATATTCTCCGTCAGCAGTCAATGACTAACGTTCAGGGATACATCCAGCCGATGGCAGACCTCTTCGGGGCAAACATGAATGCCGGTCTGTACAACTCGGCTGATGTGCCGGAGACAGGGTTCCATTTCGCACTGGATATTGTGGGGATGGCATCAATGGTGTCCGATGACCAAAAATCGTATCAGGCCACATCACCCCCGAACTTCACTCCGGGCTCGTTCAAAACCGCGACAATCTTCGGTGACAAAGGAACGATCGTGGCCGACGCTAACAATCCGAGCTTGTCATACAAAGGTTCCGATGGCATCATCAGCGCAACTCTGTTCCCTTTGGTGGTCCCACAACTTACCGTTGGGTCAATTTACGGCACCGAAGCCATTGTTCGTTTCATAACAACACCGTCCATTGGCGACGACAAGTTTCCCAAGACAACGCTGTTCGGGATCGGTGGCCGGCACAACATCAGCCAATATGTCCCGGATCTTGGCTTTGACATTTCTGCAAACATATTCTACAACAAGTTCACTGTCGGAGACCTGATTGATTTCAGCAGCATTGCATTCGGCGCTTCGGCAGGGAAGTCATTCAGTGTACTCTCGGTGTATGGCGGGCTTCAGTACGAGAAGAGCTCA
>CAYHRX010000615.1:0-2313 GCA_964359075.1 uncultured Chitinophagales bacterium | reverse complement strand
CATCGCAACCCTGATGATGATGGCCTGCAGTGGTGGGAGGGCTCACAACTGCCGCAGCAGACCAGCTCACACCACCGTTGGTGGTGTACGAGATGACGATCCGGTTCGTCCATGTGCCGCCGAAGTTCGTCCACACCGTGTACGACCTGCCATAGAATGGGCTCGTTGGGGCGTCATCGCTCGAGCTCAGGTTCTTGTCGGCCCCCGAACCACCCGGGATAGAAAAGTTGGCTGACCACGTAAGCCCATTGTCCGTGGAGTAGTTTGTGGCCATGCCGGTGGCTCCACCAAGATGAGACATGTGGAACCTACCGTCTTTGTCAATGATCGGTCCGGGGTCGCCGCTGTGCCCTGACGTTTGACCGCCGAGCGTGTCGGTACCAAACCAGCTGGTGCCACCATTCGTCGTCACGTACACACCCTCACTAATGAACAGCGGGCTGATGCGGACCGCGTTCGAGCTGCCGAACATGATGTTCGGGTTGAGAGGGTGCCTCGTGATAGGGACTTCACTCTGCGTTGAGAGTGTGGTGGGGTGCACCCGGAAGTTGGGAGCAAGAACATACGTCTCCTTGCCGCCACGAATGACCCGCGGCTCTGTAACCGGATTCACATACTTGCGCATGGACTCCAGGATGGACTCCGGAATCGGGAGTGCCTGTCCTGTCGGCTGAAGCTGTGTTGCCGCCGGGTTCAGCATGTTCCATCGCGCGCTCTCTGCGCCTTGTTGTGCAAACACAGTACCGACGAACATGATACTGAGAATCACACACCAAAACATTAACAGCTTTCGAGACATGATGCCTCCTTAGGTGATGGATGGTTGTTGAATAGATGTTGTGGATTGTGGTTGTAGAACTTCACACTCAGTCGCGAATCAAATCGTCGAAGCGAAGATAAACGCAAGCACGGATAATGGAGACTCTCTATGGAAGCTGCCAATCATTCAGTGATTGAGAATTACGTACGAAGGACGGAGGTAACTGACCCCTACGATTGCGGCCTCGGTACGAGCGGAAATGGATTACAACAAACTTGTTGAGAGGATTATCCCAAGCCGAATATGCAAAATGCGCGCCGCAATGTCAACATTTTTTTTGTGTGATTTTTTTTGTGTTTCCTGCCCTCAGATCACTTCACGAGAAGGAGTCGTCGTGATTCGACCGTTGTGCCGGAAGTCAGTCGGCAATAGTACACACCACTCGCAAGTGATGAGGCGTTGAAAACTGTCTCGTATGTGCCAGGGACGTGTTCCCGGTCCACGAGCACGTCCACTTCGCGGCCCAGTGCATCGAACACACCAACCTTCACGTGTCCCTCTTTTGCCACGCCATACCGTATGATTGTGACTGGATTAAAAGGGTTGGGGTAGTTCTGGAATAGCCTGGTCGCAGCGGGTAAGTCGCCGGATTCGCCAACGCTGGTAAGTCCTTCCGTAATGGTGACCTTCTGGTTCGAGGCAACGTCGTGCAAGACGTTCGTGAGTCCGCTGGGCCATCGAACTACAATAGAGTCCGCTGTCGCATTAGTTCCCAGGCCGAAATGTGCTGTCATCATGTTCTGACACCGATAGCCAACGGCTGTTGTTACCTCCCGCATCATCCGCAGTGCGCCAGCTTTCACAGCGATTTGAGCGCCGACGCCCCGCTTGTTGCTTTGTACACCCACGAGATTCACTTCAAGCCACTTTGCTGTTGAGTCGCCATTGTTTCTGAAGAGGTGGTTTCCTGCCGACGTGGCGCCCGAGGTATAGATATCCATATCGCCATCGTTGTCATAGTCTGCCCATGCCGCACTGAGCATGACGAGTCCGCCAAGCCCCACCGATCCTGCTACGTTGGTAAATGTGCCGTCGCCGTTGTTCTTGTAGAGAAGACAGTTCGTGCTTTGACCCGAGACCGCGACGAAGCAATCCTCGTAACCGTTGTTGTCGTAGTCGGCCCAGGCAACACCCCACGAGATCACCGCGTCAGTCATTCCGGCCGGAGATGCGACATCAGTAAATGATCCATCGCCGTTGTTTCGGAAGAGCTTCACAGGAATTGGAGCAGTTGCACCAGAGTATCCTGCAATGGAGAAATCCCTGAGCCCATCGTTGTTGTAGTCCATCCATTGCGTGCCACGTGCCCCGGACTGGAAGCCGAGTGTTCCTGCCATCTCGGTGAAGGTTCCATTGCCGTTGTTCTTATGGAAGAAGCTCGGCCCACCCGTCTGCAAGTTACCAATGAAGAGATCCGGGTCGCCATATTTGTCATAGTATCCCCAACTCACCCCTTGCTCGAGAACGCCGGAGACCATGTGGTTTACGCCCGC
>CAYHRX010000614.1:709-2343 GCA_964359075.1 uncultured Chitinophagales bacterium | reverse complement strand
ATTTTGCCGGAGAGGTAGAGCGTACGCTCACGATGGTTGACGGCGTTCTATTGCTCGTCGATGCTGCAGAAGGTCCGCTGCCGGGGACCAAGTTTGTCCTCAAGAAATCACTCGACCTGAACCTCAAACCTATCGTCGTCATCAACAAGATTGACCGAAAGGATGCCCGAGCACACGAAGTACTGGACGAAATCTTCGAACTCTTCCTTTCGCTTGGTGCGAATGACGAACAGCTCGACTTCAAAACGATCTACTGCATAGCAAAACACGGCATCGCAAAGTGCGAGCTCGAAGAAGAAGGCAAGGATCTTGAGCCGCTCTTTCAGGCAATCGTCAACACGGTTCCACCGCCGCCTGGCGACACGACCTCGCCTTTCCAGATGCTGGTCACGACCATTGACTACAACGACTATCTCGGCCGTCTCGGCATCGGACGAATTCATCGCGGAACGATCAGGCTTGGTGGACCGATGAAGATAATTCACAGAGATGGTCAGGTCGAGGATGCCCGTGTAACAAAGATCTACACATTCGATGGTTTGAAGCGCATTGAAACCGAGGAGGCACACGCAGGAGATATCATCGCCATCGCGGGCATGGAGGATGTGGACATTGGCGAAACTATCGCCGCCGCCGCCGATCCGACTCCTCTGCCCTTCGTCTCCATTGAGGAACCGACCATCTCCATGAACTTCATGGTGAACAACTCGCCGTTCTCAGGGCAGGAAGGCAAATACGTCACCACGCGCAACATCAGCGAGCGACTTGCACGCGAGCTTCGATCGAATGTCAGTCTCCGTGTTGAGCTCACCGACTCGCCGGATGTATTCAATGTGAGTGGACGCGGGGAGCTCCATCTCGCAATCCTGATTGAGAACATGCGGCGGGAGGGCTTTGAGCTGCAGGTCTCGCGGCCGCAGGTAATCTACAAAATGATCGACGACGTGAGGGCGGAGCCCATTGAGCACGTCATCATTGATGTGCCGGAGGAGTTCGCCGGCACTGTCATCGAAAACCTCAGCCGCCGCAAAGGCGAGATGCGGAACATGATCACGAGTGGAGGCAACGCACGGCTGGAGTTCTTTGTACCTGCACGCGGCCTGATCGGATTCCGCGGTGAGTTCATGACACAGACGAAAGGCACAGGCATCCTTCATCATAACTTCCACGGCTATGAGCCGTTCAAGGGAGAGATGGCCCACCGCACCAAGGGCGCACTGGTTGCCATGGAACAGGGAACGGCAACCGCCTATGCCATGTGGAAACTGGCCGAACGATCAACCTTCTTCATTGAGGCGGGCACACGTGTGTACGACGGCATGATCGTCGGCGAGAACGCCCGCGAGCAGGACATGCTCGTGAACGTCTGCAAGACGAAGCAGCTCACCAATATGCGCGCATCCGGCGCCGATGAAGCCATCCGTCTTGAGCCACCACACCTCCACACACTTGAGCAGGCCATCGAATGGATTGGGGACGATGAGTATGTCGAGATCACCCCCGAGAGCATCCGTCTCCGCAAGAAGTATCTCGATGCCAACGAGCGGAACAGGATGTCCAAGAAAAAGGCGGATGCCTTGGTGGAGGAAAGCGAAGGCTGAGAACGCTAGTATGGTGACCACTTTCCTTACTGA
>CAYHRX010000614.1:0-699 GCA_964359075.1 uncultured Chitinophagales bacterium | reverse complement strand
CGAACATCCGGAGAAACTGCAACCGTGCCCACAAAGCGAATCTCTGACAAGCAGATCGACAAACTGATCGGCGAGCTGCGCAACCTCGCGTACAACCTCTGGTGGTCGTGGAACCCCGACGCCCAGCAGCTCTTCCATGAACTCTCCCCGTTCTTCTGGGAACACGGCAACCACAACCCTGTCGAAGTCATGAACTGGATCTCTGGCGCCGAGTTGCGTGGGAAGCTGCAGCACCAGGAGTTCTACGCGAAGGTGAACGACCTGTGCACGCGGTTCCATGCGTACATGACGAAGAAGGATACGTGGGCGAAAAAGCACGCTCCCGCTCTCAAGGCACCCATCGCCTACTTCAGTGCCGAGTTCGGTCTGCACGAATGTCTGCGGATTTATTCGGGTGGCCTCGGTATCCTCGCAGGCGACCATGCGAAGTCGGCAAGTAACCTTGGACTGCCGTTCGGCGGCGTGAGCCTGTTCTATCGTCAGGGATACTTCCAGCAGCATATCTCTAACGACGGATGGCAGCAGGAGCGCTACATTACCTACGATCCACTGAAGATGCCAATGACGCTGGTGAAGGACAGGAAGGGCAATCCGGTCATCTGCTCGGTCGATATCGGACAGAGCGTGGTAAGGTTCCAGGCATGGCGTGTTGATGTTGGCCGAATACAAATCATCCTTCTCGACACCAACCTCCCCGAG
>CAYHRX010000613.1:0-2344 GCA_964359075.1 uncultured Chitinophagales bacterium | reverse complement strand
TGATTCTTTTCTGGATGTGTACGAAGCCCTGGAGGCATCCGAGCCTGCGGCCGCCACGCCTTCAGCGCAAGTCGTCAGTGGCTTGGTGAAAGTGAGCCGTTTGCCCGATACCCTGTCGCCGACTGCCATCGGTGAACTTCTCTCCGACCTGTCGGCTGCCGAAATTGTTCCCTCCCACGAACCGCAGCAGGATGAAGAACGAAGGACCGGTGCCGCGCTGTATCTTGCAAGTTGTCATCTGGAACTCGTCGAGCGAATCTGTGACAATTGGCATCATGATGGTCAGTTTGTGCGCTACTTGAGGAGATATCTCACCACTTCCCCTTCGCAATCGCCCGGTTTGAACTTACCCGCTCCCCCGCCCGGACATGACCAAACCCCCATAATCCTTGAGCGAATGGCAGTGAAAAAGCGGTAAGTCGGCGAATCGACTCCGGAGTCATCCCCGAAAGAGTGAGCGACTTCTGGGAAAAGACTTGGGACAAGTTGATTTCTGGTTTCCCTTATTACGCCTTCGGTTCGCGCTTTACGTGGTGGTGGAAGCAGTGTCTGGGGAACTGGTTCCCACCTACGCCTCCGGTTAGCGTGGAGGATAACGTTGGAGTGGTCTCCTCCATTCCGACAGTGCAGCTTGGCGACGAGGGGACTGATCTGGGTGAACTGACCCCAGCTCTTCTTCGATGTTTCCGCGAAGGGTATCTGGGCATACGATTTAGCTTGTGTCTGCAGGCTCTCAAACTCCCGGATTCAGTCGGTGAGACGGCCACATGGTGCGCGACGTGGCGCGGAATATCCTTTAGCCAATGAACCTGGTGTGTTGACCGTGACTTCGCTGGCCAAAACAGTTTCGTGGAAGGGCACCCTCCTGTGGCCCTTCACGGCACACGTCTTTCTGCACCCGACGGTTGATCCGCAACATCCAGACCCCTGGACGTTTGAACGCTACGTTCGCGAACTCTGGTGGTGGGTGACGGATGAGACCTTTGATGATGCCGTTCAACATGGCGTTGATGAAGGGTGCCGTGCGGATAACGAGGCTGTTGTGGTGATGCAGCAGTCCCCCTTCGATGTGCTGTTGGATGAACTGCGATCTTTGACAACCGAGGAGAACCAGGGAACATCCCCTACAGCGCAAGACTTTTTCTCTGCGCAACAGGCTGTGTTCGACATGCTGGAGAACTCCTTTGCAGGGCGAGGGTTTCTCTTTGAGCAACAGGCCGCACTTGACAGGCTTCAGCAACTCATCGGGGTTGGAGGACTTCAAACGTGCGCTGATGAATCGCTTCGTGTCTGGCGGAGGCAGGTTGCGAATCACTGGGTTGTGCCCGTGTGGTATCTGACCATTGTGGAACGACTCGACGAAGATGAACTGGTGTCTCGACTACAAGTCGATGCCGATGAAGTGGCAGACGTGGTCGATCTGTCCAGAGCCATGAGAACCATGGTAGCAGCGTACCGCACTAGTCAGCCTGCATCTGCCAATCCGGCAACGGTGGCCGTCTCATCAAGAAGGAGGAATGTGCGATGAAAGTCGAAGAAGCCCAGAGAATTATTGCTTCGTACCTGACGGGGTATTGCCCTGTCACTCGTGAGGATTCTCAACCGGAATACCTCCATTTCACTCGTGAGGTGCTTCAAAGTGCCTGCGAGGTTGCCCAGTCAGATAAAGAGTACGTCCGGTATCTTATGGAAGAACTTGGACTGCATAATGACTGGAGCAGTGAGTGTGACGTGTTTCTCTCACATGTCGCCGAGTTCGGCGAGATGTCCAGGCAAGCGCGCGAACGTGAGATGCCTGAATTGCTGGCGCACGTAAAGGCATGCCGTTCCTGTCGTGAGGCATACTGGGATGTCAGGTCACATTGGATCTCGGAGGCCGCGGCTGCTGTCGCCACGGGAGTGCGTAAGGTCCTCGCCGAACCGATACAGTTGGCTGTCGGCGAGGCGGGGCGTCTGCTTGAGCAGGGGCTTGGACCGCTTGCTATCGTTGGACCGTTAGCCATCGCAGGGGCACCTATGGGGGTGCCGACCAGAGGGGGACCGTTATCGGAGACGGCCCCATCTCGGCCGGTACGAACCAGGGGAGAACCGTTACCAGAGGCTGCCGCCCCTACGCCGGTGCGGACCAGAGGAGAGTTTTCGGAGACGGATCGGAAAGAATGGATACTTCGGGATGAAGACGCCGAATGTGCGATTCGTCTCGTGGTTAGCGGGCTACCATCAGGCGAGGTTGCCGTGACCTGCGTTCTCGAAGGCGAGTCATCAGTGCCCCTGTCTCAACAGCAAGTTCGCATTGAGGTGCGAGAGGCTCCAAGCAATTTGCTGTACCAGGCAGGTCGCCTTT
>CAYHRX010000612.1:0-2344 GCA_964359075.1 uncultured Chitinophagales bacterium | reverse complement strand
AGACGGGCGGGTATCCGACCAACCGAAGCTCTTCGTTCTGCCTGTGAAGCTAAGAAACCGGGTAGAGTTCCACCTCGTCTACGAAGTGTACGTCCAGACGAATTCCCCTGCTGGTGGTGAACGAGCAGGCAATTACCGCGCGTACATTGATGCACACAGCGGAAAAGTACTCTGGAGGATCAATGAAGTGCACGACATAGAAGTGCGAGGACGCGCTCGTGGCGACATCCAGCTTGTAACTGCAACAGATCCATTTGTGTCCCGCGATTTCCGCAACCAGTTCGTGACCATCGGCGGTGTACAAGTAGTAACAGACACATCCGGCAGGTTCAGGCGAGACATCACCGCCGCAGCAACGCTGACAGCGCAGCTCCGCGGACCATTTGTGGATATCAACAGGCAAGATGGCGCGGATGCTCTGATAACGATGACAGTGAACCCGGGAGACTCCGTGAACGTCTTTTGGGATATCAGCAACTCGCATCCTGCTGAGCGGGACGCGTTCTACCACGTGAATGTCGTTCACGACTACGTCACACAACTTGACACATCATTCAGGGCAATGAACTATGTTATCCCGTGTGTGGTCAACTACCCCCTGACGTGCAACGCACAGTGGAGAGGGAATGAAGGCATGAGGTTCTACGCCGAGGGGGGCGGTTGTGTCAACACCGCGCAGATTGCAACTGTGGTGTATCACGAGTATGGTCACGGTGTGAACCAAAGACTGTATGAACAGGTGCGGGGGTTCGGAATGCAGAACGGCGCCGCAAATGAGGGAACAGCCGACGTGCTCTCGGCGATGATCGTCGATGATCCGATCGTGGGACGTGGGTTTAGTGGGCCCGGTACCATCGTGCGCAACATAGCCAACACCAACCGTTACCCGCAAAACGTATCGGGGCAGGTGCACAACGACGGGCTGATCATCGGCGGTGCTTTCTGGGATCTCCGCGTCGCAACATCGTTGGCCACCGCCAGGTATCTGTCGCATTTTGCAAAGTATGGCACACCCGACGATGCCGATCTCGGGACTGCATATGGCGAGTGGTTCGTTGAAACACTCGTGGCTGACGATGACGACGGCAACCTCGGCAACGGCACACCGCACATAACACAGATCTCAAACGCGTTCGGTGCGCACGGCATTGGCAGTGCACTGTTCTTCCAACGCTCGTTCCTGCACATTCCACTTGCAAGCACGTACGATACAACGAATGCCTACCCGGTGGTGTTTGAATTGGAGGGAGCACCGATTCCCGGCGGCGGCCCGGATTCCGCCAGGGTCCACTACACTCTCAACAGCTTCCAGACCACCCAAACGCTCGCAGCCACGCCGATAGGTCAAACCACATACCGGGCCTATATCCCGGCACAGCACGGCGGCACGGTTGTGAAATACTATATCACTGCGTACGACCGGCTGAGCAATACGCGGTTCACTTTCCCCACTGGAGCACCGGCAACATCATCGTACGGATTCCTTGTTGGAGTTCACCGCGCGCAGGCGGGAGTGATGTACGCAGCTTCCTCCTCACCAACCAGCAGACTCTACACCATCAACACTTCAACGGGAGCGGCGACAGCAATCGGCTCCCTCAGCACGACGGAGTTGCAGGGCCTTGCAATCAGGCCGTCGACGAAGGAGATGTTTGGGACGATCGCTACATCGAGTGCGACGACACTCTACAGGGTGAGCCCTGCATTCGGCGATGCGTTTGCGATCGGGGTCATCCCGCTCGGCAACCTCCGCGCAATCGCCTTTGCCAGCAGCGACGATTTGTACGGGGCAACAACCGCTGGACGACTGTACCGTATCAACCTGAACAACGGAGACACGACGTACGTCGGCACTGCTTCGGGCATCATCTACTCGGGCCTTTCGTTCAGTCCGCACACGGGGAGGCTGTACGGCTCGGTGCGTCCGCCGATTGTGAACAGGGATAGAATCTACACTGTACACACAGCGACCGGGGCCGCGATGCTTGTTGGCGCAACTGGCGACAACCTGATCACTCCGTCGATTGCATTCAGTCCGAACGGTGTATTGTATGGATTGAAAGGCAGTGGCGCACAGACAAACACATTGATCGCCATCGATACAACAACGGGCGTCGGTATGACCATCGGCTCCACCGGTCTTACTGGACTTTTCTCGATTGCGATGCGCACTGACTCAAGCCTTACGTCAGTCGAGAGCAATGAGAACGCAACGTTGCCAGCCTCGTACGAGTTGAGCCAGAACTACCCCAACCCATTCAACCCAACAACAACGATTGAATACTCCCTCCCTCCGGGTGTAGGGACGTTGCATGCCGAGCCTGCCGGCAGGCAGGCAACGTCC
>CAYHRX010000611.1:0-2347 GCA_964359075.1 uncultured Chitinophagales bacterium | reverse complement strand
GTTCGTCACGACAGGTGGACTTCTACGCCACCGTCGAGGTCGCGGCCTAACCGGCTGATCGGCTACAGCAGTGACTTGTTGGCCTGATATGCTGCGGGCTGATATCGTGATAGACTGTGAGTCTCACAGCGTTTGTCGGTGTGACGGCGTAGCTAGGCACACACTCGGCTGGAGATGGCCAGGTGTTTGTCGCAGATTGACACTGTCCCGTATCTTGGAGGTGCACCTTGAAGGGCGTTCAGTTCGTAATCGATGAGAACGGACAAAGGACGGCTGTTGTGATCGACCTCAAGAGGTACTCGGAGGTCTGGGACGACTTCTACGACATTGCCGTTGCCCGGAAGCGTGACCACGAGCCTCGCGAGTCTCTCGACTCCGTGAGGAAGCGTCTTCGTCGCAGCGGAAAACTCCGCTAGAGTGAACGGATATCAGCTCACCTTCGCGCGCTCTGCGCGAAAAGAGCTTGAAGCGCTCCCTGCGTCGGTGGTCGCCAGGGTTTTTCCTCGCATCGAGGTGCTTGCGGACAATCCTCGTCCCGTCGGTTCGCGCAAGCTGCAAGGGGAGAATAACATCTAGCGCATTCGTGTCGGGGAGTATCGGGTGATCTACTCGGTTGATGATCGGCGTCGCCTTATCGACACTACGGCAGTCCGGCACCGGAGCGAGGCGTATCGCTAACGCGGTGATGCCGATGACTCGCAAGATTCGAGAGCTTATCAGCGACCTCGAAGCGGCCGGATTTGTCGATCGCGGAGGGAAGGGGGGTCATAGGAACTTCACGCATCCCAAGGTTGCCAAACCAGTGACCATTTCCGGCAAACCTGGTGATGATGCGAAGCACTACCAAGCGAAGGCTGTGGGGGTGGCAATAGGGGAGTCAAAACGATGAGAGAAAGTGCCCGGTACGTCAAGATCGTCGAGTGGTCTGAAGAAGACCAGTGTTTTGTGTGGAGCTGTCCAGGGTTGTTCTATGGTGGCTGCCACGGGGGCGATGAAAAAGCGGTGTTCGCGGAACTATGCCAGATTGTAGAAGAAACGATCGAACTATACAAGAAAGACGGAAAGCGATTGCCTCCGCCAACCTCCGGCAAAGACTACGCAAACAGGATGCTTAACGTTGCCTAACTGATATTCCTTCTCCCCTCGGGGGAGAAGGCCAGGTTGAGGGGGACTCCCAGGGCAATGCCAAAATGAGCTGCACCTACGTTTGAATCGGGGCGGACTCGGTGTTCACAGCCCGCGGATCGCCTGTGACAGTGACTTGTTGGCCTAATATACTGCGGGCTGATATCGGGATAGACTGCGAGTTTGGCAGGGTTTGTCGATCCGACCGTGATCGGCACAGGGGTGCTAACTGTCGAAAAAT
This sequence comes from uncultured Chitinophagales bacterium, assembly GCA_964359075.1. Classification (GTDB taxonomy): domain Bacteria; phylum Bacteroidota; class Ignavibacteria; order UBA10030; family UBA6906; genus UBA11986. The sequence goes on along the minus strand of CAYHRX010000611.1, from coordinate 981 downwards.
GCGGAAGATAGCTGGTTCTGACGGTTAGAGTGGCTTTACGAAATGGGCTGCAGGAACCAGAGTAGTATACTTAATAGTTGGGCGACATCTCGGAGGGAGGGATGAGCGCGAAGACCTACGAGGTGAAGCCGGATCCCCCGGATCCCATGCCGTGGGATGCCTACGAGCGGATCGTCCAGCACGAATGGACCACACTCCTGAACCGCGAACCACCACCTGCAGAGCAGCAAATCCAGTCGTTCCTTGAACAGCATCCCTGCCTTATCCCTGGCGCCTTCAGTCTCGGGAGCCGCAGCGGTCACCACCCTTACCCCTGTGCCGTCATCGCCCAGGCGCCACTACCGTCGTACAACCATCGGGTGCCCGATTTCCTATGGCTCTCGAAGAGCAGCGAACTGGAACAGCCCGTCCTTATCGAGATCGAGGCCCCCGGGAAACGATGGTGGACGCAGAAAGGTCAGCCAACGGCCTACCTTACTCATGCCTTGAACCAGATTACAGAGTGGAAGGCCTGGTTCAACGCTTCACACAACGTCCTTACGTTCAAGTCGTTCTATGGTCTGGATCGCGAGGCATGGCTCGGGCGGACCTTCCGTCCTGCGTACGCCCTGATCTACGGGAGACGGGCAGAGGCGAACGCGACTGCCACTCTCACTACTAAGCGCGCGAATATGCGGGGAGAAGATGTGGTGCTCATGACATACGATAGTCCGGACGCCGAGGGCGGCGAGTTCTTCTGTGTGAAGAAGGAAGGGAACGACTTCAGAGCAATCAGCGTTCCACCAACGATGACGTGGAACCCTTACTTGGCCCGTGACCGCGCCGACATCCGCGACAAGGAAACCGCGATCGCCGCAAACCAGCACCTGACCCCAGAACGTCGGACGTTCCTTCTGGAGCGGGCCGCGTATTGGGACACATGGGCAGCGCGGACCGATCGGGGCTCCATGTCTTTGGGTGACAGGGAGTGAGAACCGCGTC
>CAYHRX010000610.1:0-2347 GCA_964359075.1 uncultured Chitinophagales bacterium | reverse complement strand
TCGGTAACAACACAATCGTTGGATGTAACGTCACCATCGAAAATTTCTGTACGATTGGCAGCAAATGCAAGCTCGAAACGAACTGCTATATCACCGCCTATTCAACAATCGAGGACTTCTGTTTCATTGCACCAATGGTTACCACGACGAATGATAACTATCTTGGAAGAACGAAAGAGAGATTCAAGCACTTCAAAGGCGTGACGGTCAGGCGTGGAGGGAGGATAGGAGCAGGCGCAGTTATTCTTCCAGGAATTGAAATCGGGGAGGATGCTGTTGTTGGTGCTGGTGCGGTTGTGACAAAGAATGTTCCTGCAAGGACGGTCGTCGTAGGAGTTCCAGCCAAGTATTTTGGGAAGACTCCGAAAGCTCAGCTGCTGGAAAATCAGGATTGGCGGTGAAAGAGAAGGTTCTCGGCTGACATGGGCATGAATTGAGTTATTTGCTCTGACCTTGTGTAAAGGTCACCGCTGGAGCAAAAAACCCCGCCTAAACTTGGACGGGGTTTTTTATTTGTTAGACTCGACCTGTTCGAGGGCGGTTCTGCCGTTACCTCATCAAAACCATCTTCCTCACAGCAGTGAAGCTGCCCGCAGTAAGTCGATACACGTAGACGCCGCTCGGATTGTCCTGCGCGTCCCAGACTACCGAATGCGTCCCCGCAGACATCCGTCCTTCCAACACTGACGCTACCTCGATGCCCAACACGTTGTACACCTTCAGAGTGATGTAGCTATCTTTGGGAAGGTTGAAAGCAAGTCTCGTCGTTGGGTTGAAAGGATTGGGGAAGTTCTGGTACAGCTCAAACTCCGTCGGGTTCGCGTTGACGTCTTCCACACCTGTGACTTGCCGAGCGCCAAAATCAACTCCTGTTACCGTTTGCCCGGTCCCAATCGTAACGGTCTGCGGTTGTCCTCCGGGAGGTAACGTCTGTGCCCACCCAGACGGCAAGAATAGAGTTAGGCTCAAGGTGGCCGTGGGACTATTGGCGTTGGGGTGAGAAAAGAGGATATTGTTGAAAGCATAATCACCGTTTGCATCCGTCAGCGTCGCTGGGGCTCCAGGGACACTAGCTTGGACCCTCCATCCAGACAAGCCCCGCTCTCCCACATCCCTCATTCCATTGCCATTCCTGTCATCGAAGACCGTGCCTTTAATGGTACCGCGACCGCCTCCTCCTATGTTGAAGTTTCCAAAATTTACTGCGGAGACAAATTGATTGGCCCCCAGCACGATGTTGTATGAGCCAGTGGCAGGTGCGGTTTGTATCCAGCCAGGCTGCTGCTGCTCGCTCACGGTGTACGCACCGGGAGGGAGGGGGCTGAAGAAGTAATTCCCTGCGGCATCGGTTGTCGTTGACGTGTTGACCGGCCCTATGAGGTTGATCGTCCAGCCAGCCAAGCCCGGTTCACCAGCGTCAAACACTCCGTTCACATTGAGGTCGTTGTACTTCATCCCGGCGATGCCAGGGCCGACAAAGAAGCAGTACTCTTTATTGTCCAAATAGCTTATACCATCATTTATTCCGAACGGTCCATCGTAATCTGTACCAGGATGATCAAATCGTCCGATCTGTATATAGTTCACCCCATCTCCTTTGTCTACCCCAACAGTTGCAGCGAAGCCACCAAATCCACCGCTTCCACTCGATGCATCCCCGGTCGTCCACTGCATATCATCGTAACTGAAACAGGCATTTCTGCCTATGCCAACAAGTGGGTCGGTGGCGTCTGTCAGGATGAGTTCGAAGGTGTTCAGCTTGTCGGCATGGCTACCGTAGTAGCCGACGTGATCCCAGATAATTGTGATCCTGCGGGGCTCTATCTTGTGATACACCAGTCCGCTTGCGGTGTTTCTCGTGTCGACATCAGCCCAGAAGGGGGCAATCCTTGGAAGTCCCATGGTCGGAAATCCTGTTGGACTGTACGTTGAGGACGACCCGCCGAAGGTGACGTTGCCGTTATTATTGATATAAAGACTTGTGTACGGTGTACCGTAGAAATTGAAAGTAAAAGGAAGCGCGATCAATCCAGTGGAACCATCGTCATTCCTAGCCATGGAGACAGTAAAAGTCCCGTCAAGGGGATCTTGAGCTGCGGAGTAGGCGGTTGTGGGTTGCGCCCGTGAGTATACGTGTTTCTCTTGATAATCTCCTTTGTATACGGAACTTGCGGAGGTTGGGGTAACATTCCCTTCGCTTTTAGCTCCTGGTATTTATCCTCGCCCAAGGTACGTGGATCCGGCGGCAATGTAATCTGCTGCTTCTTCCCATCATCTTTCGGGGCTGCGGATTGCGCGAGAGCAAATTCGGATCCAAAGAGCAATGAGATAGCCAGGAGTACCAATG
>CAYHRX010000609.1:1795-2356 GCA_964359075.1 uncultured Chitinophagales bacterium | reverse complement strand
GCTCTGTTCCTTCGTTTCCGTATTGTCCATCGTTGGTCTCCACAATGAGTCTCAGCCAGTAAGCAGATTCCTTTGCTTCCTTCCTGCTGATCTTCACTCTCATTAAGAAATCCTTCTTGCCCAGTGCTTCGTTCGCCTCCCTGTAGTTCGCACCAACAGACCCGGATGCCTTCACGACTTGAACGCCGTACTCTGCATTGGATGTGCTCTTAGGAAGCTTCTTCACGTAGAGAGTTACGGCTTTGGCAAACTGAAATGTGCGTTCCTCCAAATCGTACGGTTTGGAGTTTGAGGATTTGATCATGGGAGCATATTTGGAATTTGTTGTTTGTAATTTGGTATTTATTTGAGATTTGGTCTTTGAGTTTTGGAATTTGCCGGCAGGATGGCATCAAACGCGCATAGCTTCGCGCAGAGATCGCATCCGATACACCGCTCCTTCGAGATGAACGGCACCGAATCGAGCCCGCCGATCGCTGGACAGCCGATCTTTAGGCAGAGGTCGCACTCCTCGCACAACTCAGGGATCACCTCGTACGGCGTGTGCTGCTGCGCCCGCTC
>CAYHRX010000609.1:0-1785 GCA_964359075.1 uncultured Chitinophagales bacterium | reverse complement strand
GCCCGCTCACTCTCAAGCAGTACGCACGGTCTGCGGGAAATGACGACAGCCGGCTCTTCAATCGCCATCGCCTCTTTGATCGTCTTCTCCGTCACCTCCAGATCGTACGGATCCACAACGCGGATGTGCTTCACCCCGATTGCACGAATAAGCTCTTCATAGTTGATCGCGTACGTATCCTGCTGCTTCACTGTTTTCCCCATGCCCGGATGCTGCTGGTGGCCCGTCATGCCGGTGGTGGAGTTGTCCATGAGGATGACTGTACTGATGCCTTTGTTGAACACAATGTCGATGAGAGGAGCGATGCCGCTGTGGAGGAATGTCGAGTCGCCGATGACCGCCACAATCTTCTTCCCCATCGTCCCGCGGTGCACCTTCTCCATGCCGAAGGCGTTGGCAACTCCGGCGCCCATGCAGAACGTCGTATCGAGCGCATTGAACGGATGAAGCGCACCGAGCGTGTAGCATCCAATGTCGCCGGTGACAACCGCTTTGAGTTTGTGAAGAGTGAAGTAAACTCCGCTGTGCGGACAGCCGGGACACATCACGGGGGGACGAGGCGGGATGGGAACCTCCGACTCGAATGACGAATGACCGTTTGTGCCAAGAAGTGCGTGTCGGAGAACATCTGGAGACAGCTCAAACATATTGGGAATGACATCCTTGCCAACGATATTGTCCACTCCCAACATGCGGAGATGCTCTTCAATGAACGGCTCAAGCTCCTCAATCACGTACACTTTCTCAACGGCGTCGCAGAACAACTCGAACATCCTCTTCGGGAATGGATAGACCATGCCGAGCTTGAGAATCGACGCGTCTAGGAAGACCTCCTTCGCGTACTGATAGCTGATCCCGCTCGTGATGATGCCGATCTCCTTCCGGTTCCATTCGATGGTGTTCTTCGGGAACGCCTCCGCAAACTCCTCAAGCTTCCTCAGCCGGTCCTCGATGTTCTTCCTCCACCGCTTCCCGTGGATGGGGACAACATGCTTGTGGGGATCAGACCTGTACTTCTTTGGCGGCTGGCGGTTCGGCTCATCAAACGTCACCACCGACTTGGAGTGAGAGGTGCGGGTTGTCGTTCTAAGAAACACCGGCACATCGAACTGCTCGCTGATCTCAAACGCAAGCTTGACGAACTCCTTGCACTCCTGACTGTCCGCCGGCTCCAGCATGGGAATCTTGGCAAACTTGGCAAGGTAGCGGTTGTCTTGTTCGTTTTGCGATGAGTGCATGCCGGGATCATCGGCTGTGATGACCACGAATCCACCGTGAACGCCTGAGAACGGCGTGACCATCAACGAGTCGAGCGCCACGTTGACACCCACGTGCTTCATCGAGACCAGCGAACGTGCACCGGCTAAACAGGCACCGTACGCAACATCGAACGCCACCTTTTCGTTCGTGGACCACTCGACATCAATGTCATCATACCGCGCAAGGTTCTCGATGATCTCCGTGCTCGGAGTTCCCGGATATCCGGCAGCAACATGGATTCCGGCTTCCCATGCACCGCGGGCAATGGCTTCATTGCCGGAAAGGAAATGCTTGTTGGTCATACGGCTCTCAATGTGCAACGGACTGAAATCCCAAATCCCAATAGCCAAATCTCAAATAAGTTCCAAAGGCCAATCTCCAATTCCCAAAGCATTGTGGCCGTAAGAAAGTTGGATTTTGGACACTGGGATTTGTTTGGTATTTGATGCTTGAAATTTGTCCCGCTTTCCTGGATTCCGCCTCTGAGCGGGATTCTGAGAGGCGGAATTTGTGATTTGGTATTTG
>CAYHRX010000608.1:0-2356 GCA_964359075.1 uncultured Chitinophagales bacterium | reverse complement strand
GAGGCAAATATCCGGTACATTGTCCAACAGAAAGGTTCATCTGGAAACAAACCAACCTAAATCCAAGAACAACCTACAAGGGGGGTCACTGTATGACTCGTGTACTGTTTGTAAGTTTGCTTTGCCTTGTGGTAGTTGCGAGTGCATTTGCGCAGCCACCAACTCCAACAAACCTCACCGCGACTCAGGTCAATGAGTTCGGTCGCGCTTCGGTAAGACTGGCGTGGGAGTCACCCCAGGGCAACTGGGCCTTCAAGGTCTACCGTTCGGCAAATGACACCTCGCACTATCAGTTGATTGCCACGGTGAACTCGAGAGCGTTCTCCGATCACATGGTCACCGTGGGAACGAGGTATTTCTATTATGTGAGGGCGTACGCCAACAATCAGCATAGCGGACGCAGCAACGTTGTTGATATCCTGATTACTCCACCGCCACCTCCACCGCCACCTCCACCGCCGCCACCCACTCCTGCGAACCTGACTGCGACGCTTGTTCCTGGCGGACCCAACACATGGAGTGTGAGGGTGAAGCTCATGTGGCAGGCCCCGAGGGGTCCTTGGTCATTCCGCGTGTCGCGTTCGGCAAATGATACGTCACACTATATGACTGCCGGGACGACGTACGATACGATCTTCTATGACCACAATGTCACAGGCGGCACGCGGTATTACTACTACGTCAGGTCGTTCAACACGAACGGACAGCAGAGTGATCGAAGCAATGTTGTGGACATTCTTGTTGTGCTGCCTCCACGACCAAGGGGCACAATCCGTGGCACGGTGGTCGACGATTCGACCAGCGCGCCGATCCGAGGAGTGCAGATGCAGTTCTTCCGCGTCTCTCGCAACTGGTACTGTTCGCCTCCGGTGATGACCGACTCGCTTGGCCGGTACACTGCACTGCTCGATACGGGTCGGTACATCGTCCGCGCCTACCCGATCGCGCACAATACTACGACGCGCTACAGACCTGAGTACTATGACAACTGCCCCGAGCCGAGCTGTGCAACAGTGATTGCCGTAGCTGAGAGCTCGGTGTTCACTGCAAACTTTGGTCTGGCACGGCTGGTTCCACCGTCGTATGCGTACGTCAGCGGGATCGTGCGTGACACATCGAACAATCCGCTGCGCAGGGCCCGCGTCTCCATTGTCCGCACGATGCAGGAGATGAACTTCCTGGCGTCACTCGGTCTGGAGCCGGGGATTGGTCCTGAGGCAATGGAACTGGACGGCCTCGGCCATACACGTGGTGTTGTCTGGAGCGGCTACACCGACTCGCTCGGCAACTATCGGGCACGTGTCATCACCAACAACCGCTACATCGCGCTGGCATCGAAGGAGACATTCCTGCCTGAGTACTTCAACAACAAGCGGACACCCGAGACTGCCGATATCATACTTGTCACTCGTGACACCAGCGGCATTAACTTCTCGCTCGAGCCGCGACCGGTACCGAACAACAGCATCAGTGGCGCAGTTCGTGACTCGGCAGGAACGGGCGTGCCGTCACGTGTTGTGCTGATCCCGGTCCGGCATGGATACCCGACCGTGACCCGGTACGGCCACACTGATTCGCTGGGCAACTATACTATTGCCAATGTCGAAGCGGGGCGGTATTTCGTGATGGCGCTGCCGTTCAGCAACAACGCGCCTGCCTTCTACAAGGCCAATGCCTGCGGCGTTATCCGCATCCAGGATGCAGACACCGTGGAAATCACGGGCAATGTCACGGGCATCAACATCTGCGTCCGGCGCGTTCATAGCGACGGCCTGACACTGGTGAGAGGCGCCATCCGCTCGACAAATAGCGCAGTCATTGCCGGCGTGCGCGTAACAGCGCTTGATGCACAGGCCGAAGTCGTCGGCATCGGCATTACCGAGCTCAACGGGACATACGAGATCAATGCCGTTACGCCGGGCGTGGTGACGATTGTTGCCGACCGCGATGGCTACAGCTCATCGCAGGCAATGGTCAGCATCAATCCGAACACATTCAACCTGGACAATGTGAACATCACCATGTCGCCAAGCTCACCGACCTCTGTTGGTGAGCCAGGTGTGGTGCCGGAGAAGTTCGCACTCGATCAGAACTATCCAAACCCGTTCAACTCCAGCACGAAGATCAGCTACGCGCTCTCTGTGCCGAGCGTTGTGACACTCAAGGTGTTCAACGTCCTCGGTCAGGAAGTCGCGACGCTGTTCGATGGTGCCAGCGCTGCAGGAGCATTTGAGGTTGTGTGGAACGGCAAAGATAATCTCGGTCGCTCGGTGTCCAGCGGCGTGTACATGTACAAGCTGCACGCCACCGCCGGTGCGACAGAGTTCTCACAAGTGCGGAAGATGTTGCTGTTGAA
>CAYHRX010000607.1:0-2357 GCA_964359075.1 uncultured Chitinophagales bacterium | reverse complement strand
CCAGAGGAACCCTAACGCTCCGCCCGCCAATGCTGCACAGTATACTGCAAGCTCTCCGTTGCCCCGCAGGAATGGTATCGTTAGATAGCCACTGAGCACCGAGTTGCCTGAGATGTAGCTGATGATGGCAAGTGTCAGTGCAACGATGCCCACGGTACCAATCGCAAGGCCATCAAGACCGTCGGTCAGGTTCACCGCGTTGGATGTCGCCACAACAATAAAGATGACCATCGGGATGTAAAGATACCCGAAATCGAATTCCAGGTTCTTGAAGAACGGCACTGTGGTTGACGTGTGGAGCTTCCACAGATCGGGATCGATCCAGTGTGGAAAGAAGTAGATCACCCCGCCAACCACCAAACCGACAAATACCTGCCCGACAATTTTGTACCGGCCGATCAACCCTTTCGGTTTCTTCTTGACGACCTTCAGATAGTCATCCAGAAACCCGACGGCGCCCAGCGTTGCCGTTACAAAGAGAATCAGCACAACGTACAGGTTGCCGAGATTTCCCCAGAGCAGCGTCGGGATCAGCACCGAAGCCAGCACGATGAACCCTCCCATTGTGGGGGTTCCGGCTTTTGTCAGATGCGTCTTTGGTGCTTCAAGCTTAGCCGCTTCACCGATCTGCTTCTCTTTGAGCTTTCGGATGATCTTTGGCCCCAGCCAAAACGCGATGATCAGCGCCGTTACTGCGGCCGCAGCAGCCCGGAACGTTATGAACCGCGCAAGTCCAAATCCCGGCGGATGGTACGTCCGTTCGATCAGTTCAAAGAGATAATAGAGCATGCCGGGTCAGAACAGTACTTGTCCATAGCTATACAAGCGGAACCACAGTCGACCGGAGACGTTCCTCGAGGAACGTGACAACATCTTCCATCTTCATTCCCCGGGAGCCTTTCACGAGCACTGCATCACCCGGTGCGATCAGTTCTGCCAGGTATTCCGCCAACATATTCTTTTGGTCATAATGGAGCGAATATTGCACGCTTGTCGCATCATGAATTGCTCGCGCCAACTCTCCATACGTGAGTAGATAGTCGATACCGAGCTTGGCGGCTTCACGGCCCACCCGTGCATGCTCTTCTCTCCCGTGCTCACCAAGCTCGCGCATATCTCCGAGAACGGCGATCTTCTTGCCGGGGACTTTTGCCGCTGCGAGAGTCTTGAGCGCCGAGATCATTGAGTCGGGGTTCGCATTGTAGGTGTCATTATAGATGATGACACCCTCGTAGTTCAGAACCTCCATCCGTTTTGAGGTTGGGTGGAGTGATTCCAGTGCTCTCCTGATTCGCTTTGCCGGCACCTTGAAGCTCAGCCCAACGGCAACCGCAGCCAGCGCGTTCATCACATTGTGCTCGCCGGGAATCGCCAGTTGTATGGTGTCGTGCCTCGCCGGCTTCTTACTGACATACTCGAAGCTTGCGCAACCAGTCTCATTCACACCGACTAGCATCCCTCGCACATCCACTCCCGACTTTGTCGGGATTGAAGCCAGGCCGTATGTTATCCGGCGCTTCAGTCCTTTGGCCTTTGGCTGGATGAGCGCATCATCGGTATTGACGAAGGCAACGGACTTCTTGTTCCTCTTCAGGTGATCGAAGAGTACGCCTTCTTCATCTGCAACACCTTCAATCGACTTGAAGAACTCAAGATGCTCTCTGCCAACATTCGTGACCAAGCCGTGTGTTGGCACCAGGATACTGCACAGGTAGTCGATCTCGCCGGGATGGTTCGTCCCGATCTCGATGACTGCGATCTCATGCCTCTTGCGCAGATGAAGCAACATCTGCGGTACACCGATGTGGTTGTTCAGGTTTCCTTCGGTGCCCAGTATCTTGTAGGTTGTTGCAAGCACCGCGGTTACCATATCCTTCGTTGTCGTCTTCCCATTACTGCCGCCAATGGCAAGGATCGGAATGTCGAACTTCATCCGATGCTGGTGCGCGAGTTCACCAAGGGCACGCGTCGTATCTTCAACCACAAGCAGCGGCCTGGTCGAAACCGAGTCAGGTTTGAATGATGTATCGACAACCCCGACCGCCGCGCCTCTGGCAAACACGTCAGCAACAAATGTGTGGCCGTCGTAGTTTGCACCTTTCAGAGCAATGAACAGTTCGCCCTCGCTGATCTTGCGTGAGTCCGTCGAGACACCGGAGATCTTCTTTCCCTGCAACAGGTCCCTGTTGCGGAACTCGACGTGCATCAGCGTATCCAGGTCCTTCGCCGTCAGCTTCACGATGTCAACCTGATGAATTGCTCGATCTCTTCGCGATCATCGAAGTGATGCTTTGCCTCTCCGATGACCTGGTAGTCCTCGTGACCTTTCCCTGCGACCAGCACAACATCGCCGGCCT
>CAYHRX010000606.1:0-2357 GCA_964359075.1 uncultured Chitinophagales bacterium | reverse complement strand
CTGCCTCTCTCGCCAAACAACGGCGGGATTTTCGACTTCTCTAACCTTAGAGAAGGCGAGCAATTCCATCCCACTCTTCGTAAGAGAGAGGGACCACAGTTCCGTCCCGCTCACGGAACGGGACGAGAATCCTTGCTCCGCCGCTAGCGGAACGGGAGGTGAGTTCTAATTTGGAAAGCGCCTTACTCTGTAACCCGCTTAGCTTCAGCCGCGACTCCTCTTCCCTGTATCGTCAACGTTTTCACTGAATCTCTACCGTCCAGAGCGAAGGCCATCCGCACTATCTTGGCCATGCCTAGGTCGTATCCGACGAACTCAGTTGTGGAGACTGGCATGAACGTCATCTCGAGCTGCGGGGCATCGTCGAGCGGTCCCACACCGATGTTCTGCACGCCGCGCCAGATCGACTGGAAGTAGATACTGCCGCGTTCGCCGCGCAGCGCAACCGCCGTCATCAGCGCATCCTTTTCACGTGGAGATGGGAACGTCCCAAGAACCTCGGCGCTCTGAATGCCGCCGGTCTGCTCGTTCGCTTCCTTCACTCGTCGCTCGATCAACCCGCGGACAAGAGGCAGCCTTTTCTCCCGGTTGAGCATGGCCTGACCGAAGGGTGTGTAGTCCCCCTTAAGTGCTCCCCCAAATATTTTCGCAGATGATTCTGTCACCCTCCGGATGAGATTGGTATCGACTCCATCCGGGAAGACAAGGAGTGTCAAGGCATCCTGCCCGACCGGCTTGACCAGCAGTCCAGCGCTCTTCACCGACACCTCGAAGCGCGCACCAGACGGAAGCACATACGCTCCTTCAAACGACTTCAAAGTTGTCGGATCGCCGGTCGTGACAACGGAAGGAACGGTAACTTCCCTGCCGAACACGATACTCTCAATCTTGTCTCGCACAACATCAATCAGTGCCCGTTGGTTGTAGCGCTGGTTGCAGAGAAGAACGGTGACCACGTTCGAGTCGATGTACCTTCTGACCTCGGCACTGTTCCCAAGCTCGCTCCCGCCGTTATGCTGGATAAGCGTACCGCGGTCCGTCCTCAACACGTCCCAGCCGTACGCGTACTCGTTGAGGAAGGGCGTGAAGAGCTTCTTCTTGGCGTCGGCGGAGAGAATCTTTTCGCCGAGAAGCGCGAGATGCCACCGGTACATGTCGTCTGTTGTCGAGAGGATGCCGCCGTTCCCGATGAGGTTCCAGTATGGGAAGGGTCTCATCAGCGGGTTGGCGTTGTCCTGATCGCCGACGTACCAGTGTGCGACGACGTGCTCGTCCCAGGTCGGGATGCGGTAGCCGGTCAACTGCATGCCAGCAGGCATGAACAGGTGACCGTGTATGTACTGCTCGTACGGCTGCCCGGAGACTTTCTCGATGATCGCTGCAAGAAGCGTGTAGTTGACGTTCGAGTACTCGAACCGGTCACCGGGCGAAAACTCGAGTGGCAGAGCAAGGATTTTCCGCACGGTCTCATCGCGTTCGTCACGATCGTAGTCTCCACCGACGTCCGGCACTAACCCCGACGTGTGTGTGAGCAGATGGTGTAGCGTAATGCTCGACTTATCCGGCGGGACCCCCTCGAAGTACTTGGTGATCGGATCCTCGGTCTTGAGCTTCCCCTGCTTCTCCAGCGTCATGATCGCGGCAGCAGTGAACTGCTTCGTGATCGATCCGATGCAGAAAATCGTTTCCGACGTGTTTGGGATGTTCCTGTCCCTGATTGCGAGACCGTATCCTTTGTTCAGAATCACTTCACCGTTCTTTGCAACGAGCAACGCGCCTGAGAAACCGAATGGCATTATCCGTGTGAGGTACTCGTCGAGTCTGGCACCTAGAGCACCCTTCACGATCTCCTTCGTGTGATCGCTGGAGCGGGTAGGTGAAACCGTCAGAGGGAGGAGTGCTAAGATGAAAAGTGTTGTTCGCGTAGGCATGCAATTCTCCATGAACAGTTTGATCAATAACCATTTGGGGGGCCACAACTTGCATGATGGACAGTACATCGTACGGCAGGGCGCTGCACTTGTTGCGGGATTTTCTACTAAGAGGAGAGAAGAACATGACTGGTCCGACTCACAGGCAGCCCCTGGCCTTTGTTCGGCGCCGGGATCAGCCGAGAGAACGACGTTGCGATGATTCTGAAAAGATGCTCTAGGTATTCTCGGTGACCAGACCTATTTCATTCCATGCATCGCTCGCACCTCGTCGGGAGCGAACTTCGTAAATTGGATCGCACAGGCGTGGCCTCGAACGAAGGGGGGAAACAGCTAGGAGGGCTGTGTTCTGCTCTCTTCATCGATGATCGCCCATCCCGTGTGCTCGCCATCTTTGCAGCCCCAGTCGAAGTGTGTAAGGTATCC
>CAYHRX010000605.1:0-2359 GCA_964359075.1 uncultured Chitinophagales bacterium | reverse complement strand
AAGCCACAAGAGGATTGGATTAAGCTAGCAGATGACATTACTCCTGCCATTATCGAGAGCAAGGGAGAGATGTATGGCTTCATCCCGACGTTCAAAGCCGGCTGCCATTACGGGAGAGTGATTGCCGGACGGGGATACGGTGAATACCGCGTCACGCATCCGCTCCGAGTGTACCGTTGTGAACCGGGATCTTCTGCTGTCTCACCATCTTCTCCAGCACCTCTCGATCTCGGATTACCTCACTCCCGAAAGCATGGGCAAGATACGGCTGCGCGGCAAGGAAGAGGAAATTGAGTTGTACAGTATCAAAGAGGCAGCCTGAGAAATGCGGATAGCGCAGTCCCGACGTTATTTGTCGGGACGAAGTCGAAGGGTGGCTTTTCTCAATTGGCAGCATGTCAACCTTTTCGTCTTTCGTGTAGTCTAAGCATTGACCAGTACTACTAACCTTCCCCCTGAAAGCCGGCGCAGGCCCTGACCAGGCACATGCCGGCTTTCGCCTTTGGCATCGAGAAACGGGCACGACCCACCTGCCCCCCCTACTCCACTGCGTATCCCACCGGCACTTCTTTGATGTAGGAATACTGTCGGGCGAGGATAGTCTCGTGCAGATCGCGGGCGAGGACGAACTTCGCCATCATCCTGCCGAACGATGAATTCCCGATCTTGAGGTTGGCGATCTCCTGTTGGTCGGGCGTGGCAATCACGAGGACCGGCTCGTCCTCGGCAAACTTGATCCCGTGGTTACGGAACGCGCTGAAGATGCGGAGCTTCAACCCACGGTCATGCACCGACCACATGGGAAAGAAGGGAGTGTACACCGTATCGCCCGCGTTCAGTGAGTTGAAGATGCGACTCAGCGATTGCAGCTCCTCCTGAACGGCATTGACGGAGTCCTGTTGCTGTGCTCTGCCGGTTGATGGCACCGAAAACACGACGAGTGCCAACGCTATCGAAATGAGCAGTCCTTTGTGGTTCATGTTCATCCTCTCTACAGACTGAATGTGATGGGGACATTGAGCGTCAGGAAGTGCGTTGACTCGTAGTAGTAGCGCTTCCTGAAAATCGGGGCACCGGCTCTCACTTCCAGACGCACGCGGTTGGGGATGATCTCCAGCCACGCGCCGCCCAGCATCCACTCGCTGTAGTATTGCAGCGATGCACCGAACCGCTCAGCCGACTGCTGGTTCATGTACTCGAGCTTGATGTATGGGCTGAGGTAGGAAGTTGGCGGTTCCGTCGTTTCGACAGATACAGGTGAGCCGGCTCCATTCTTGAATATCGCGTCGTGACCAATCTGATGGAAACCCACCCCAATCTTGTACCGCAGCACGTTGCTGTTGGAGTTGTCACTGATGACGTTTGAGTACCAGACCTGTCCAAAGTTGCGCACCGTGGTAATGCTATCCGGGTTGACGAACGAGCCCTCGATGTCCGTTCGTCGCAGACCGATCATCGCTGATCCTCCAAAGTTCACAAAGTCGAACTCACCGGTAATGCCGTACGTGCCGTCCAGCCGGCGTGGCGTCCAGAAATCTGCCATCGTGCCGCTGGGGCTTCTGCCTGCTGAAAAGGGGATGTGCATGCCAACCTTCGCTCGCCTGTAGATAACGAGGAATGCGATGTTGCCGGATGTCCAGAATGGATAGCCGAGATCGTCATCGCCGATGCGCAACTCACCGCCCCACCTGTTGCCGAAGCGGATGTTGGCGTTGTCGAGCATGCGCACGGAGAGCACCGTTGCGCTGTCGTGGTTGATACCGTCAATCATGTATCGGCTAAACCAGATGTAGATGCTGTCGCCTTTCGTCTTGTTCCTCCGGGTGTAGCTGTTCTGGACGACGAACTCGTTATCGATCAGCTCGATCTCCTGCCCGTACTTCCAGCTTTCGAGCACGCGGTCGTACAGCTCGCGGTTGGGTTTTGCCTGCAGGAGATTTCGCAGCTGCTTGCCCTTCAGGATATTCTTGCCTGAGTACATCGCAACGATGTCGTTGTTCGGTGGAGCGGTGGCGATGACATAGAATGGCGCCTTCCCCTCAATGTCGCCGCCGAACAAGGTCGAGTCCTGTGTCATGCGCGTGTAGACCCAGCGGAGTGTGTCCTCCAGCTCGGGGTCGCCAATCCACCATGCGCGCATATGGGTGAAGTTGTAGTCCTTCCGGTCCAGCTTTTCGAGCACGCTGTAGAGCTGGTCGAGCTGCATGTGGAGGACGCGAAGAGAGTCAATGGTGCTTTTCGGTTTCTGCGCATGTGCCGATGATCCGGGCATGCCGAGTAACAGGAGCGAGAGCATGACAGCTAGTGCCGATTCCAAAAAGGTAGACTGCATTTGTATTCGACTTTTTCCTGTTGGAAT
>CAYHRX010000604.1:0-2360 GCA_964359075.1 uncultured Chitinophagales bacterium | reverse complement strand
GTGTATTACGGGGGGAAGCTACGGAGGCTATGTCACGTGCATGGCGTTGACGTATGGGGCGGACTACTTCACACACGGCATTGCCTCGTCATCGGTCGTAGACTGGAAGCTGTACGACACGCATTACACCGAGATGTTCATGGATACTCCGACAGAGAACCCTGAAGGATATAAGAACGGGTCGGCGCTCACGCATGTCGGCAAGTACAAAGGCCTGCTGAAAATTGTCCATGGCGCCATGGATGACAACGTGCACATGCAAAACATTGTTCAGCTTGTTGACGCGCTGGAAGACCAGGGGAAGCACTTCGAGCTGATGGTCTATCCCGGTGGCCGACACGGGTGGGGTGGACGGAAAGCAATGCACTCGAGAAATGAGACTTATCGCTTCTACTACCAGTATTTGCTGCGGAAGGAGTTCCCGGAGAGTCTTTTCCGGTGAAGAACCTCGGGTACGGTAGCGAGCGGCAATGCTGTGGCACCAAAAGAGCGCGCTGAACGAGGATACTATCGCCCCGAGGGGGCTCGATTGTTGGTGGCCTGTGTCTTTCCTATACACATTGAGTCCCTACGGGACTGAAGCTGGTACGAGACCATTTGCGAATCCTGCTACCATAGAGCGCTCCGATAGGAGCGGCATGTGTATAGCACATCATTTCAGGCGACAGATTCGTAGCTCCAGCGGAGCGACATAACGAACATTTCGTTAGAGGGAGGATCAAGTCATGGCCAACACGTTCACTCAAATCTACATTCAAATCGTGTTCGCAGTGCGGGGTCGGCAGAGCTTGTTGAAACGGGATATTCGTGAGGAGGCGTTCACATGCTCATTGGTTACAAGCCAACGCTTGCACTCTCCGATTTCGTCCGAGACGTAAAGGCCAATTCCTCAGGATTCATTCACGAGAAGCGGCTGACTCCCGGCAGATTCGAGTGGCAGGAGGGATATGGTGCCTTCTCATATTCTCACGCGGACCTTGATCATGTGATCAACTACATCCGCAAGCAGGAAGAACATCATCTAAGGAGAACCTTCAAGGAGGAGTATTTGCAGTTGCTGAAGGATTTCAGCGTGGAATACGATTCACGGTACCTGTTCGAATGGATGGAAGAGACATGACCCTCAGGAATCATTCGCCCAAATGCCATCGAGCAAGAGAGAAAAAACTGCTGGCGCTGTTGGCTGCTGCGACCATATCAGTACCAGCGAACGAGGACACTATCGCCCCGACGGGGCTCGATGGTCATAGTGGCCTTTCATTTTTCTATACACATTGCGTCCCTACGGGACTGAATATGGCAAAAGAGCATTGGCGAAGGCTGTGGTGAATCTGCACAACGTCTTCTTCATCTATTATCTCGCTATCTTTGATCGCTCCGATAGGAGCGGGATGTGTATAGGGTATTATGCAGGCAACTGATTTGTAGCTCCAGCGGAGCGACATAACGAACAGATCAATTGAGCCCACGGGACTGAAGCGGTACGAGACCATTTGCGAATCCTGCTACCGTAGATTGCTCCGATAGGAGCGGAATGTGTATAGCACATCATTTCAGGCGACAGATTCGTAGCTCCAGCGGAGGGGCATATTTGACCTTGCCGATAAAGAGGTACTATGAAGAATAGTTTCCGTTCCATTCTGTTTTTCTCATTGATATCCACTTCAACTTCCTCCAGCCAAACGCTCTGGCTCGACGAGATGGATCTCTCCACCATGGAGATCGGATGGGGAACTCCCGAAGCGCGTAAGTCCGTCGAAGGAAACCCGCTCAGCATTGCCGGACAGAAGTTCGAGCGGGGCATCGGCACGCATGCCATCAGCACATTCATGATCAACCTCGGAGGCAAGGGGAAGCACTTCACTGCATCAGTCGGGGTGGACGACGAGACAGGAGAGAAGGCAAGCATCAACTTCTACGTCTTCGGTGATAAGAAGGTCCTCTGGGAAAGTGGCGTCATGAAGAAGGGGGATCCTGCAAAGAGGCTTGACATCGACGTCCGGAATGTCAAGATGCTCGGACTCCTGGTTACCGACGGAGACGACGGCATCGACTACGACCACGCCGACTGGTGCGATGCGAAGGTGGAACTCTCCGGTGTCCGCACAAAAGAACAACTCGCCGTTCGAGTCCCGACTCCTAAACCCTACATCCTAACCCCTAACCCCCTTGAGAAACCCCGCATTAACGGAGCTCGCTTGTTTGGTGTCCGTCCCAGCAATCCGTTCCTCTACACGATTGCCGCCACGGGGAAGCGTCCGATGACGTTTGCGGTGAAGAACCTGCCCAAAGGCCTGACGCTCGATGAGTCCACAGGAAATATCACCGGCACGCTGGAGAAGCGAGGCGACTACACGGTC
>CAYHRX010000603.1:0-2361 GCA_964359075.1 uncultured Chitinophagales bacterium | reverse complement strand
CTGTGGTTAAGCTTTTCAACAGCGCTTCTAGTTGACGAGCGGTTTGTCCCATCCCATCTAACCGAACAATGGGACGAACTTGAAACCCTCGATCTCCCTGCGTTCGAACTGATCGCCGTGACGTGTAACCACAACAAGCGTCTGGTTTTCAAGGTCACCGACCGGGATTACGATCTTCCCTCCTTCAGCGAGCTGCTTGAGGAGCGGTTGAGGGATGTTCGGTGCACCCGCTGTTACCATGATGCCGTTGAAGGGCGAGAACTCCGTCCATCCCACAGTCCCGTCGCCGCACTTCGTCGCAATACGGTAGCCAAGCCTGTCCACGAGCTTCCGGGCTGTCGCGTGCAGGTCGGGATTCCTTTCAATGGTAAACACGTGAGCACCCATGGCAGCAAGAACAACCGCCTGATAGCCGGAGCCCGTTCCGATCTCCAGAATCTTGTCCCCTTCCTTTAGGCCAAGAGCCTGCGTCATGAAGGCAACGGTGTACGGTTGCGAAATGGTCTGGCCCTTGCCAATGGGGAGCGCGCAGTCTTCGTACGAGCGGCTGGTAAATGGCTCCGGCACAAAAATGTGCCGGTCAATTGTTGTCATTGCCCGCAGAAGACGCGAGTCGGTGATACCTCTGTCCTTCAACAGCGAAATCATGTCGTCACGATCAGTATCGAATATGCTCACACGTCACTCAAATATTCTGGCTTGAACTCTTCAGCATGCGCCACATAGAGCCGATGGAGCGGTCAGTCTCCATGCTCAGACGGTCTTTCAACTCCTTGCGCAATACCGCTGGCGTCAGTCCACGATGGAGGATTCCATTCTCTGCCATGGAGACGGAGCCGGTTTCTTCAGATACGATCACGACAACCACATCCGCCTGCTCGGAAATGCCAAGTCCTGAACGATGCCTCGTGCCCAGCAGCTCGCCCTCCCACGCCGTGATGTTCGAGAGCGGCAGTGTGCAACGGGCGGCTTCAATCAATCTATCCTTGATGATAACAGCGCCATCGTGCAACGGTGATTTGGGATTGAAGATGGACAGGAGCAGCGATTTGCTGACAAGCGCTTCCATCTTCGTGCCTGTCTCGACGTGGACACGGATACCTGTTGCCCGAACGAAAACAATCAACGCTCCGAATTTCTTTCGGGAGAGCTCGGTCACTGCACCTACGACATCGTCCACAGACTCGTCAACATTCGCCCTAACGAAAAACCGGACCACGGGATTGCGTCCGAGGAGCACGAGTAGGCGGCGGAGTTCCGGCTGGAACAGAACGATGAACGCGATGACCCAGATGTCCGTCAGTGTGCGCATGATCCAGCTCAGCGCCTTCAGGCTGGCAGCCTGGGCAATGAACGAAATGGCGATGATGAGAACGAGCCCCACGAAAATCTGAGCCGCTATCGTCCCCCTCATCACGAGATAGAGCCGATAGAAGATCACCGACACCAGCACAATGTCGATGATGTCGACAACCCCCACGGAGAGAAAGCCGATCCTAAATAATTCCATGGCAGCTCATCGTGGTTAGGTAGATTCTGTAGACGCGTGTTTTATTGCGTCGGCAATCATCGCCGCTCGCTTCGTTTCCTTCACGTCGTGTACGCGCAGCACGTGCGCACCATGCATCATGCAGACGACGGCAGCAGCGACCGAGCCTTCCAGACGCTCCTCCACCGGCACGTCAAGCACGGCGCCGATGAAGGATTTCCGCGAAGGGCCCACAAGTATCGGATAGCCGAGCAATGCGAATTGTGTCAAGCTGGATATAAGCTGGAGATTGTGCTCAAGCCGCTTGCCGAACCCAATGCCGGGGTCGACAAGCATCTGGTCAATCCCGGCCCGACGACCTCTCTCAAGACCTCGTTCGAGGAACGCACTCACTTCCCCCACCAAGTCTTCGTACGTCGGATTCATCTGCATCGTCTTCGGAGTTCCCTTGATGTGCATGACGACAGCAGAAGCACCTGCTTCCGCCACCACTGCTGGCATAGCTTTATCGAAGGTGAAGCCGCTGATGTCGTTGACGATTACCGCGCCCGCTTTCAGCGCTTCCCGCGCAACGCCAGACTTGTAGGTGTCGACAGAGATCGGAATGTCGGTCCGCCTGGTGAGTTCTTCGATGACAGGGATAACCCGGCGCAGCTCCTCTTCGACGGAAACGAAGTCCGCCCCTTGGCCATACGCCCGGCTTCGGGGCCGCGTGGATTCTCCTCCCACATCTATGATATCCGCTCCCTCTGCGATCATTTGCAGTGCGTGCTCAACAGCAGCTTCAGTGGAGACGAACTTACCGCCGTCCGAGAAAGAATCAGGCGTGACATTCAGGATACCCATAAGGTGTGTCCGGCTGGAGAGATTGT
>CAYHRX010000602.1:0-2362 GCA_964359075.1 uncultured Chitinophagales bacterium | reverse complement strand
GGGCGGGTACCAACGCCATGACGGAAACGTTCACTGTTGCCCCTATCGCGAGGTAGTACGTGGATGGGAAGACCGAGACGGTAGGGTCGGTGGAGTAGTATGGAGTGTAGTCCACAAGACCTGAGAAGTCAGTTAGCGTGGGCGGCGCTTCACCGCCAAACCAATTGTACTCTGCGTTCAGCGACACTGTTGAGCTATAGTTCCTGACGTACTTGTCGCTCGCAGCCGGTCCAAACACATTAAAGTTGACTTTGGTCGTGGCTGCATCTGAAAACAGATCAACACTCCAGAACGCAGGGCTTACCAGCGTGTTCCCTTGAATGATGTTCCCGCGAGAAGTATGGGTCCCAGATCCATAAATACCGACGTTGATTTTGTTGTCGTGGATGTTGTTCCCCGTGACGGTGTTGTTCTGAGAATACGTCAGGTAGACACCCATGCCGCCAAAATAGCCCGGCGATGCCACCCAGTCATTTTGATTGTACACGGTGTTCCCCTGGATCAGGTTCTGGTCTGCATTCCACAACTGGATGCCGTACTCAGACTCATCCGGCCCGTTGGGCAGAGTATACAACCCATTGTCGTGGATCGTATTGTTCGTGACCCTGTTACCGAGGGAGAGCTTTGTTGCATCGCTGTAGCCGATGAAGGTTCCCTGTCGGTCGTTGTTGTAGATCGTGTTCCTTGTGATGATGTTATTGTCGTTGTCACCCCAGAGAGAGATGCCGACGCCGTTGGAACCAATCCAGTTCTTGTTGGTGTGGATGATGCAATTCTTGATTGTTGAGTTATCTGTCTCACCCTGGATGCCGTTGTAGCCGTTCGTGAGTGTGAAGCTGTCGATCGTCACGCCGTTGGCGGCAAGCGAGATGCAGTTGCCTGTCCCATTCCCGTTGATCGTCGTTGTGGCAGCGCCCTCGCCTTGAAGGACGATGGATTTGTTGACATTCACATTCTCCACGTAGGTTCCCGCCACCACGTTCACGATACTGCCGGAGACCAAATTGATGCCCTCTTGGATGCGACCTGTGGCGCCGACCTGCGGGCTGCTATCGTCAACCCAGAGATTGGAGAAGTCACCTTGGAAGCCTGGTGTGCCAAGCTCGGTATCCGTGCCGCTGTTGAGCCACGGAGTGTAGTCCACATTGGCACTGACCGTCGTGGCGACGGCAGCAGGAACATTCGAGCCGTACCAGTTGCCGGAACCATCGACGGTCGGTGCCGTGGGCGTGATTGCCTTGTTTGTGTTGTTCCCAAGATCATTGTCGGATGCGACCACAACACTTACGTCACTCGCGTCATATACCACAGCAATCCCATCAGTGTTGTTGGTAATGTAACATCCACTGACGGTCGCTTGTGTCCCAGGTCCGAAATACGTAGTTGCCAGAATGCCTGCCGAGGTCGATCCATCGGCGAGTGCCACCCCTCTGTTATTCGAGATAGTGCATTTGTTAATCGTGGCCTGTCCGCCGCCCCCTGCTTCGATCCCGTAGTCTAGCCAATCGCCAACTCCTTTTCCCGTGTAGGTGCATTCCTCAATTGTGGCAATCGGATTGGTTGGTTCGACAGCACCGCGCACGTGAATACCGATTCTCTCAATATTCGAGAGTGTTGTGCGGCGGACTGCGTTGCTCGTGCCTGCGAAGAATACAATACCTCGGCCAAGGTATGTTGCGTACTTGATGTTTTGGATATTACAGTCTTCGAGCGTGAGGGAACCACGAGATTGGATGGCATGGTGGATCAGCTTCCCAAGCCCGTCCAACGTCACACTACGCAGCGTCAGCAACTTCCCGGCATTCACATAGATCCACGCGCCGGTCTTGGCACTCGTGCCATCGGTATTGCCGTTCGGTTTCACTGTGGTGCTTCCTGCGCCCGCTCCAACAATCGTCAAGTCCTTCGTTATATCTATCTGACCGACCTCGACAAAAGTCCCTGCTGCGACGTTCACTGTTCCTCCTGCAGCAACACCAGCGATGCCGTTCTGTACCGTTGCGAATGCATCATAGCCCCACAGATGACCACCGCTCGATGAAGGTGTGAAATCATCATCTACCCACACGGTCGTGGGAGCTGACCCCAGATATACCGCACACGTATTCTCAGCGCCAACCTCAGGATAGTGTGAGTTGTCACTGTACTTCCATCCACCGCTGGCATCTTGGGTAGCTGCCGTCCAATATGCACCACGCGCAATCTCGGTTGCGTAGGTGGCCGGGTTCAGGCCATTCAAGCTCATGACAGCATACGCGGTGGACTGCCAGTCTTCATCGGTCGCGTGCGCGCCATAGCTGCCACTGAACGCGCCTCCCGAGAATTGGCCCGCCCTCAGCCTCGTCACCAGTTCGGGTATTGC
>CAYHRX010000601.1:0-2363 GCA_964359075.1 uncultured Chitinophagales bacterium | reverse complement strand
CGGACCTGAAGTCAAGGGTAACCTCCTCGATGACAACCATAACGGTTTGATCGATGAGGACTCAACGCATGTTACTTTCGGCCAGCAGCGTGGTGTTGGATACGCAGATGGGATTGATAATGACGGCAACGGCGAAGCCAACAGTCCGGTTGTCGCCCAGCAGATGAGCAACCAGGCTCAGAGCGATCCATGGTTCCGATGGCCGCCGAATCCCGAGAACGATCTCACATTCTGGCCGGGGAACAACACGGACTTCAAACAAGAATCTATTCAGCTCATCGGCCTTGGCGTTGAGGATCTCGGGAGGAAGTACAAAGACAATATTGACAATGACAGTAACTGTGATGACAGCCTTCCCACGGTAACCCAGGCGATGGTTGCCCAGGCGGTCAGCGATCCATATCGTCGTTATCGCGTGCCGGGGACGAGTGTGATTCTCTACGACGTCGGACCGGAAGATGTTGGCAAGAAGTATCTTAATAGGGATTTTCTCCACGACCGTCACATTGACACTGGTGTTGATGAAATGATGGATGAATCGCGGAACGATGGCATTGATAATGACAATGACTGGACCCTTATCACGGATGATGTAGGACTCGACGGCGCGCCCAATACTGGTGACTTTGGTGAAGGGGACGGGAAGCCAACCTCAGGTGTCGGGACGCCCTTTCCCGGTGAGCCTAACATCGACAAGACAGATGTATCTGAAGCTGACCAGATCGGGCTTACGAACGTCCAGTATCTGCCCGCGGGAGCCATCAACTTCTCCCAGACAGCTGATATATTCTTCTGGGCGAACTTCATGCTGCCGGGCAGCTTTGTCGATCCAAGCCTGATCGGGACGGGCGAGTTCGATCTGTTTGTGTCGTCAGGGTTGTTCCCATTGCGCGCCGGCCAGATTGAACGCATATCGCTTGCGGTAGTCATGGGGAACGCGGTCACCTGTCCGTACACAAACGACCCCGACCGAGGCGGCGCCAAGTCTGATGCGCTGAGGAAGAAGGCGTTTGCGCGGCTTGCGTACGAAGAAGACTACCAGTTTGCACAGGCACCATACGAACCGACACTGACAGCCGTGGCGGGCGATAGGAAGGTGACGCTTTATTGGGATGAAGTTGCAGAACAGTCGTTTGACCGATTCCTCGGCGGCATCCCTGGGGCGCAGGCACGCGACTTCGAGGGTTACAAGATCTTCCGCGCAACTGATCCAGCGTTTGAAGATGCCAGGGTTATCCGCGACGCGTACGGGAGTCCAGCCCCATGGCTGCGACCGTTGGCGTCATTCGACAAGCGGGACGGCATCAAAGGATTCTTCCCCGTTGCGTTCAATGGGCTGCAGTACAATCTTGGGACCGACAACGGTATCGTCCACACATGGATTGACACAAGTGTGCAGAACGGACAGAAGTACTACTACGCTGTTCGCGCCTTCGACCAGGGATGGGCTCCGCTGAATATCGTTCCTGCCGAGAGTAACCTGAAGGTCAGCATCGACAACGTGACCGGGAAGGTCACCGGCCTCGGGAACTCGGTTGCCATTGTTACACCCGAGGCGCCTGCGTCGGGGTATCTGCCGCCGAATGTCAGCGAGATCAGACGAGTCCGCGGCAGTACGACAGGAAAAATCGGCTACAGGGTTATTGACCCGAACAAGGTTCCTGCGACCCACAAATACAGGATAACATTTGAAGATACAACCTACGTCGGAGCGGGAAATGCGCCGGACACGGTGAGAACAAAGTGGTTCACATTTGCCGATATCACCAACACACCTCGTCTCGACACACTTATCAGTAGAAGCCGGGCTGTGGTCGACACGTCGGAGCAGCCTGTGATCCATGGAGTCCAGCTCGTGTTGCAGAACGAGAAGATCTTCGGGGTGAACGAGAAGCTTTCCGGCTACAACAATCCGGGGATTTACAAACCATTCTTCCAACAGTACAAGCGCGGTTTCGTTTCTGGCCAACAAAAGCCTAGTGACTATGAAATCGTGTTTGGGACTGTGGGGACTGACACGTCAACCGCATCCTTCATTGATGACTTTGGCAACCTGATTCCACCTGCAGTGCCTGTGAACTTCAAGGTGATCAACACCAGCGAGAACAACAAGCAGATTGACTTTGTGTTCTACAAAGATGCTCAGACAGGCGGACCGGGTGAATTCAGTGTGAGCTATGATCGGGAATACCCGAATGGCACACGCACCGACTGGATCGTGTTCCTTGAGCGGGATGCCCGTGACTCGCTCAAAACCACATGGTGGTTCCAAGCGACGTTTGATTCGGCCCGCAGGGCTCCACGCCCGGGAGAGACCTGTACGATTATTCTCTCGAAGCTCTTCCGCGCTGAAGACGTATTTG
>CAYHRX010000600.1:0-2366 GCA_964359075.1 uncultured Chitinophagales bacterium | reverse complement strand
TCTCCTGCATTCCACTGAACCGAGTGCATCCCACCTCGAATCCTCCCATCAATCAGCCGTGCTACCTCTCGCCCCAACATGTCGAATACTCCAACACTGATCTCCGACTCTTCCGGGATTTGGAACGAGATCGTAGTGGATGGGTTGAAAGGATTGGGGTAGTTCTGAGCTAGCCGAAACCCCTGAACGACCTGGTTCCATTGCTCCGCTGCGAACGTGATAAGACCGCTTTGGTCTGTCTTGATAAGGTAGGCATCAAAGCTGCCGGCACCATAGCTGGTTGTGCGGCCTGCGATCACGTAGCTTCCGTCTGAAGTCTGCTGCAGATCCTTGCCTTCATCGAAGCCGCTTCCTCCGAACAGCCTGAGCCATACAGTCTCGCCAATCTGATTCGTCTTCAAAAGAAAGACGTCAAGGCCCCGTGCGCCGAAGCTTGATGTGTTCCCCGTAAGCACATAGCCACTATCAGAGGTTTTACGAATGGACACGCCGACATCATCCCCCGACCCACCGTATAAGCGCGTCCAGAGTGTGTCGCCATTCGTGGTCGTTCTGACGAGATAGATGTCACGGCCCCGAGCGCCGGTGGTGGCTGTACCCGCTATGACATACCCATAGTCGGTGGTCTGTTGAACAGACAACCCGTTACTGGTTTGTGGGCCTGCGTATGTGCGTATCCACTGCAAGGCGCCGCTTCCCGAGACTTTCACCAGGGACGCATCACCTGAACTGAAGCTCAAACCCACTGTGCCTGCAACAATGAATCCTCCGTCCACTGTCCGTTGAATGCAAGAGCCATAGTCTTCCCCCGTGATCCCGTACGTTCGTGTCCAGACTGTGTCGCCGTTTTGATTTGTTCTCACGACATAGAATGTCGCGCCACCAAAGCTTAACGAAGAGCCGCCGAAGGCAAATCCTCCGTCTGTTGTCTGCACAACCGACAACGCTTCATCATAGTCAGTGCCACCATAAGCTCTCATCCACAACACGTGGCCAGCGCTATCTGTCCTGATCAGCAATGCATCGCCATTTCCTGCACCAAGGTTGTAGGTTGTGCCCGCAACGATGAACCCGCCATCCGTTGTTTGCGCAACTGAGTGGCCGTAGTCGTTAATGAGGCCGCCGATGGATTTCGTCCAGAGTGTATCGCCGGTCGCATTCGTTCGGACGAGATACACTTTGTTCCCCGTCCCTGTGCTGTTCGTGTTGCCTGCGAGGATATACCCACTGTCGGTCGTTTGCTGTACTGCATAGGCCTCGTCTGCCGACGTGCCACCGTACGTTCTCTCGAACTTGATGACCTGTCCTGAAGCCGAGCAAACCCCGACAACAAACAGCAGCCCCAGCAATCCTGTATTACGCACCATCAATACACCTCTGGAGAACATTCTCTCTCTGTAGCGGTGTGGATCAAGAACGAATGCCTAGAGAAACCTCACGTCCCCAGATTTTCTTCTTCAGCAGTCTGGAAATACTCCCGTATCTTCCCGGCGACTTTCTCCCCGACAATTTCCGCGAGTTGTTCGGACGTTGCAAACTTCACTCCTTGCACTGAACCGAAAGCCTCAAGCAACTCCGTCGCCCTCTTCTTCCCGATCCCCTCGATCAGATCGAGTTCTGTTTGCAGAGTGCGCTTCGAGCGCAGTGAGCGATGGAACGTAACGGCAAACCTGTGCGCCTCGTCGCGGACCTGTTGAAGCAGACGGAGACCTGTTGATGTCTTCGGAATCATCTCCGGTTCACTCTTCGCGGGGATGAAAACCTCCTCCAGTCGCTTCGCGAGACCAATGATTGGTTGTTCAGATATGCCTAGCGCACTGAGGACTTCGACGGCGCTGGAGAGCTGCCCCTTGCCACCATCGACCATGATAAGGTCGGGAAAATCCGCCTCCTCGTCAAGCAGTTTCTGATAGCGCCGCTGGATCACCTCACGCATGCTTGCGAAGTCATCCGGTCCTTCCACCGAGCGTATCTTGAATTTCCGATACTCACTCTTCTTTGGCTTTCCATCCACAAACACTACCATCGAGGCAACCTGGTCTGTGCCCTGGATGTTGGAGATGTCGAAGCATTCGATCTTCCTTGGCAGTCTGGTCAAGCGCAAATCTCGCTGCAACGACTTCACGGCATGGGGAACGTAATCCGCTCGTTTCATCTTCTGGAGCTTGAGCTCATCCAGAAGGAACTGCGCATTGTTCTTCGACAGCCTTACGAGCTTGGCTTCTTCACCCTCCTGCGGGAAAGCAAGCATCACGGTTTCGCCTCGCTTGCCGGTGAGCCACTGCTGCATCGCTTCCGTGTCATCGCGCAAAAATGAGAGTAATAGCTCTTTGGGGATGTAGTCAGCGTCCAGAAAGTACTGCTGC
>CAYHRX010000599.1:0-2367 GCA_964359075.1 uncultured Chitinophagales bacterium | reverse complement strand
TTGGGGATTGTGCACATAGCGATGAAACTTCCCGGTAGCTCGATCAAACTCGTTGAGGCCATTGCCGTATGTTCCAACCCAAATGGTTCCATATCTATCCTCAAAAATCTCCCAGATCCAGTTGCCGGAAAGTGAAGTGGAGTCGGCGGGGTTGTTCCGGTAAACAGTGACCGTGTGCCCATCAAATCTGCTGACACCATCACTCGTTGCCACCCAAACGAAACCCTGTCGGTCGACTAAGACGTCCTCGCAAAGATTGTTGGAGAGCCCTTGCTCGGTGGTGAAATACTCGAAGTGGTAGACGCGTTTGAGAGCGGGGAAGGCGTGCTCGAAATCCAGAAGTGAATCAGTAACCTGAGCGTAGCCGTGGGATGTGCTGAAGAGGAAAGTGAGGAGGATGAGTCCGGCAACGTGGTACGAAAGGAGCCTATCCAAATCTTTGGAGACCATGCAGTGCTCCAAGTCCAAAAGCGGTGAGGCGGTGTGGCGTAAAGAACGAAGGAGAGCAGTTGCTGGAGGACATCGTAGCGAAAGGGGGTCACAAAATCAAGCCGCGCACAAACAAAGCCCGCCAGGCAGGTTTGCAAGGCAGGCTGAGAGACAGGCTCAGAGTCTGTTGGGCCTAACGGAGTAGCAGCATTCTCCGGATGTTCACAAAGCTTCCAGCTTGCAGTCTGTACAGATACACTCCGCTCGCCAATCCTTCCGCGTCGAACGTCGCCTCATAGCTTCCCGCTTTCAGCTCTTCATTCACCAGCGCCTTCACTTCTCTCCCCCAACACATCGTACACCTTCAGCGTCACGTGACTGGGACTTGGGATTTGGAACTTGATATTTGTCGTGGGATTGAACGGGTTGGGGCAGTTTTGAGAGAACTCGAATCCCGAACCAATCTCTGACGCGGCTCGCGGGTCTTTCACCCACGTGGTGCCGCTGGTCTGTCCCACCCATGTAAGGCCGGCATTCGTGGTGCGAAGAATCCTCCATGACCATTGGTCCTACCGCTTTTTCTTTCCCACCCTTGTAGTCGTTCTTGTTGTTTTCACTTTTGTCGCGCCTGCCTTACCCTTGATGGTTGTGGTTCTGGTAACCCGGTAGTGTTTGACAGTGGCATGGTGACGGGTTCTTACAGTCACAGACGTGGCCCTTACTGGGGCGTAAATCCTGTGTGCATGCACTACCCGATGAGTACGCACCACAGCAAAACCGACATGGTAACGCGCCCTGAACGGATGAAACACACGCCAGGCCAGCGGCCGCCAGGGACGCCACCACACCGGGTACACGCGCCACCTCCATGGAGAAACCCACACGGTGTACGTTGGCGCATACACGAACCTTACACTGGGCCATGCCCACACATTTACGACCACTACCGGAGGCGCATAGTAGCTATCGACACCAGCAAAATGAGGACGCCCCCCACCTCCCTTATCATCGGCATCGTCGTTATCGTCTTCTCCCTCGCCCGGCTCTACAATGGTCTGCTCGCCATAGATATCTTCATCCCCGATGATCTGCACCACGGCAGTCTCGTCTCCGGTTTTTTCTATTTCAATTACAGCAATATCCTGATTCTCTGTTTCGGAAACTGGAACTTGTAATGCGAAAGCATGCACGTCCTTGTCCATCTTTCCCACCACTCGTATGTAATCAATATCGCCGTCTCCATTCAGGTCGAGGTTGTTGACATTGTTGTCCTTTGTGTTGATGAGTTTTTCAAACTCTTCCGGTGAGCTTGCTTTCTTGAACATCTCCAACGCGCCCTGCAAACTGAAATTGTCACCCGGCAAACCGGTTGAATCCTGCTCCGAAGAACTCTGGGCATTGATTTGTGTGATGGTAACGAATAAAAGCATTCCCATGCAAAGAACGAATCGTATCTTTTTCATTTTGCTTCCCTTTAATTTTTGATTGAGGCCGACAATAGCTGATACAGGGGAAAACCCAGCAGGCAGAGAATCAAGAACTATCTGCGAGCCAGATCTGGCTGTGCCTGTGGACGCCGCGGATGCTGGTGTGAGCGTGTGATAGGGCAAACGTTAGTGCGAAAAACAAGTCCAGCGTAAAGAGAACTCGAATGCGAGTTAGTTCAACCATGGATCCTCCTTTTGTGGTCTTGTTTTTTCAATGAACTGCGGGGGAGAAGCCAAACAGCCACCCGGAGAAGGCGTGCAAAAAATGTATTCTTCCAGAGATTCAAATGCAATGCACAAAAAAACCCCACGATCGTGGGGTTTGGTTCATTGGTTATGCCAATGTGGTCAGATCGGGCACTATTTGAGAAGCATGGCCCTTCTGGTTGTGGAAAAACCGCTCGCAGTGAGGCGATAGAAGTAGAGACCGCCTGCCAAGCCCATCGCGTCG
>CAYHRX010000598.1:0-2378 GCA_964359075.1 uncultured Chitinophagales bacterium | reverse complement strand
TATCTACAATCTTTCCCTAAACGACGCTCTTCCGATCTACATGATCGGCTATGCGTTGGAGGTTGCACGCTATGGTTCGCAATTCGGCACCGACCCGAGTGGAGACGATTATGCCTATAACAACAATGTGGCAGATTTCTCGCGCATCAATGGTACGGAGAACAACAAGAACAGTCCCAACGGCCTGATACCTGACACTGAGGATTTGAACTCGAATGGTATCGTCGACTTGGTGAACCAGTATATGCAGTACGAGGTTTCACTCGACACGAGTGCGTTGCGGAACCCTCGAGTGGTTGGTGGCGGCAATAAGGGCTGGTATCAATTCAGAATCCCTATCCGTGAGTACAGCCGGCTCGTTGGGGGGACCATCCCCAATTTTGAGAACGTTGAGAACATACGCCTTACGTTTCTGAATGCGTCGCATACCGTTGCAGTTCGGATTGCTGATTTCAGTCTCGTCGGGAACCAGTGGCAGGAGTTACGCAAGGACGATTCAACGTTTGCTGTGACTGTCGTGAGCGTTGAGGATAATGCCGAGTATGAAAGCCCACCCGGTGTTATCCGTGAGCGTGACAAGACCCGGCCCGATGAGGAAGTGCTCGCCAACGAGCAATCCCTTGCCCTCATTCTCAAAGGTGTTCCCGGAGGACATTCGCGACAGGCCGTGAAGTACTACACATACCGTCCGCTGGATCTCTTCAACTACCGTCAGATGAAAATGTTCGTCCATGGCGATGCGACGTGGGCGACGTTGCCACGCAGGCCGCAGGCGTTCTACCGGTTCGGACTCGACTCGCTGAACTACTACGAGTATCGCGGCCCGATCTACCCGGGCTGGGATGCGCGCAACGAGATCCTGATCAAGTTCTCCGAGCTCACGGCAATCAAGCAGCTTCGCGATTCGGTGAACGCGGTCGCCACGAAGATTGTGAAGGTTGTTGATGGCGACACGGTCATGTACAGGGTCGTAGGCAATCCATCACTCACCCAGGTGCGTTATCTTGCGACAGGTGTTACGAACAGAGATATCCAGCCGCTCTACGGTCAAGTGTGGTACAATGAGCTGCGCCTGACGGAGGTGGATGACTCTCCCGGCTGGGCCTACCGGTTCGACACGCAACTAAAGCTTGCAGACCTTGCAACTGTCTCGTTCAACTACTCGAAGGTTGACCCAAACTTCCACACGCTGGAGCAGCGGTTTGGCTCGCGGCAAACGGGAACCAACTGGGCACTGAATGTGTCGATGCAATTTGAGAAGTTCTTCCCGAATGACTGGGTAGGTACGTCGTTCCCATTCTCATACTCCCGGGCTGTCAGTCTCATACGGCCCAAGTATCTGCCGAACTCTGATGTCCTGGTGAGTGATGCTGCCGATCTGGAGCGGCAGAAGGTGTTGAGACAAGGGAGATCGGAATCCGAGGCGAGTGCTGCTGCAGGCCGTGTGTCCATGGAGTCGGAAACCTACAGAGTGACCGACACGTACGCGGCGCCGAACTTCAGGCTCGGCCTCCCCTCGCAGTCGTGGTTTATCCGTGACACGTTCAACAAGCTGAGCTTCGGATTCAATTACACGAAATCCAAAGAGCGCAACCCGGCAACGATCAGCCGCACATCGTGGTCGTGGAATGCAAAGATCTCCTATGCTCTCAACTTCTCCCCTGACTACTACTTCCAGCCGTTCCAGAGCCTGTTTGACAGGCTGTGGTTCCTTGATGAATACAAGGACGTCAAAATCTACTATACGCCCACGAACTTCAGTTGGTCGTTGAGTGCCGTCCGTTCACGTGACAATACGCTGCAGCGCGTGCAGAACTCCCAGGAGACTATCACGCGCAACTTTGCGGCATCACGGCAGTTCGGTTTTGGCTGGAAGCTGACCGAAGGCGGGCTCAGCAATCTCTCGGGCACATACAACCTGAGCATCGAGTCGAGCCTGCTGGATCTTGAGACCGATAAGTTCCGGAACCAGCGCCCCTTCTCGAAAATTCTCGGCGATATCTTCTTCAGCGACAAGCTGATCAACTTTGGGACTGACACCCGCTACTCGCAACAGAACCAGTTCTCCAGCAGGCCGGAGATTCCCAACATCTTCAACATCAAAAAGTACCTCGACCTCTCACTGAGCTACAGCGTAGACTATAGCTGGCAGAATACGCTGACGCGCGGCGATCTCGGCAAGTCCACAGGATGGAACAACAACATCAGCCTCTCGATGAACTTCAAGCTGAAACAGTTGTTCGATCCGCTGTTTGAGGAATCCGCGACCGCGCCTCCGCCCCCCAACATTCGCGGGAGAGGCCGGGGCGATCGCGAGTCAGAAGCGCCACCTCCGGTTGAACCGCCGAAGGGGGAACCCAAAGAGGGTGCACTGGAGA
>CAYHRX010000597.1:0-2378 GCA_964359075.1 uncultured Chitinophagales bacterium | reverse complement strand
AACCGAGCCCAGATGGGAAGAGCACGCTCAGGATTGTGCGTGGCATCGAACTCGGACACATCTTCAAGCTTGGCACGAAGTACTCCGATGCACTGACTGCAACATTCCTCGATGAGAACGGAGTCGCCCACCCGATTGTCATGGGAAGCTACGGCATCGGCATCGAGCGGATCGTAGCATGTCATATCGAGCAGAACCACGATGCAAACGGCATCATTTGGGACAAGGCAATAGCGCCGTACCAGATCCACCTCATTGCGGTGAGCAAGAGTCAGGCAGTTCTGGAGATGGCCGAGAAGATCTATACCGACCTGACCGACGATGGAGTGGAGGTGTTGTTTGATGACAGGACCGACACAACACCGGGTTTCAAGTTCAAGGATGCTGACTTGCTGGGCATGCCGTATCAGGTGATTGTTGGCGAAAAGAACCTTGCAAATGGCAAGATAGAGATTAAGGAACGCAAGACAGGCGACAGGGTTCTCGTGGATGTTGCCAGTATCATCGAGAAGGTTCAGTCACTGCTTGTGTAGCGAAGATGTGCTATGGAAGCCTCAGAATTCTTGGTTGGGGGAAAGAGGTGTCGCTCAGGAAACGTCAGACGTGTAATCAATCCGTTCAGTAGTGCAGTTGTCGGTGAAGTGTACCAGGCAGGAAGCCGTGACATCGCCGCTGCTATTCAGGCTGCCGCTGCCGGATTTGAGAAGACCCGCCAGCTTCAATCGTACCAACGAGCCGACATTCTCTCCTGTATCTCCAGGGAAATCGAGTCCAACAAAGAGAAGTTTGCGCGACTGATAACCGCGGAGACGGGCAAGCCGATAACGTTCTCCAGAGCAGAGGTTGATCGTAGCGTCTTCACATTCCTCTATGCTTCAGAAGAGGCAAAGCGTCTCGAAGGAACAGTGCTCCCGCTCGATCTGGCCGTACATGCTTCAAACAGGTTCGGCATTGTTCAGAGGTTCCCACTTGGAGTTGTTGGCGCCATCACGCCGTTCAATTTCCCGATCAACCTTGTTGCCCACAAACTCGCCCCTGCTATTGCTGCCGGCAATAGCTTCGTCCTAAAGCCGTCCTCCAATGCACCGCTCACGGCATTGACGCTTGGAGAGATAATCTCAAACTCTGGCTACCCGACGGAAGCTGTCAATGTAGTACCATGTAGCGGAGGTGAAGCTGAGCAACTCATTACAGATAAGCGCGTTAAGCTCGTGAGCTTCACAGGGAGTCCGGCTGTGGGCTGGCCGTTAAAGATACAAGCCGGTGCAAAGAAAGTTGTGCTCGAGTTGGGTGGGAATGCGGGCGTCATCGTGGACAAAGGAACGGACATTCGTTCGACGGCAAAACGCATAGCAATGGGCGCGTACGGCAATGCCGGGCAGTCGTGCATTGCGGTGCAGAGGGTGTACGTTCACAAGGAGTTGTATAGAGCGTTCCTTGATGAATTTGTGGATGACTCGAAGGCAACAAAGGTTGGCGATCCCAATGATGAGGCTACAGTCGTTGGACCAATGATTGACGAAGCAGCCGCGAGGAAGGTGGAGGAATGGATCGGAGAGGCGGTTGCTTCCGGAGCACGGGTTCTTTGTGGAGGAAGGCGAGTAGGAGCCGTGCTGGAGCCGACGGTGCTGGTAGACGTTCGGCCTGATATGAAAGTGAGTTGCCAAGAAGTGTTCGCTCCAGTTGCAACCGTTGATCCTTTTGACAGCTTCCAACAAGCGGTGGAGATGGTCAACAACTCCGAATATGGCCTGCAGGCAGGCGTGTTTACAAACGACCTCTCACATCTCCTGTATGCATACAGGCAGTTGGATGTCGGTGGTGTGATCATCAATGACTATCCGACCTTTCGCATCGACCACATGCCGTACGGCGGTGTGAAGGGTTCCGGCTTCGGTCGTGAAGGGATTAAGTATGCGATTGAAGAGATGACCGAGCCCAAGCTGTTGGTGATCAATGCCCAATTGAATCCGTAGTCATCCAGCGTGTGACTTGAGTTGACGGCGTGCTCTGGCATGTGTCCTTCCGTGTGATAAAGTTGTGGAAAGGTTTCTCTTGATTTTCCTCGGTTGGTTCTATACCATACTTCCGAGTGTGAATGTAGTCTGATCCTTAAGCGATGATTATGCAAGCCGTCATGGCAGAACGCGTGGCGGCTTGTTTTTCCCAAACCTGTAAACCTGAAAGCTGTGGCGCTTATATGTCGCAATTTGTCCATCTTCACAACCACTCCCATTATAGCCTCCTTGATGCTGCCTGCCGTATTGATGATCTGATCGATGCTGCAGTTGAGAACAAGATGCCGGCTGTAGCGTTAACCGATCACGGCGTCATGTTCGGGGTTGTCGAGTTCTACAAGAAGGCGGAGAAGGCTGGCA
>CAYHRX010000596.1:0-2382 GCA_964359075.1 uncultured Chitinophagales bacterium | reverse complement strand
TGCTTCGATTCCAAGGCCTTGCTTGTCTACGTAGTTGATGGTTCTGAATCTCATGGGCGGTTTTACATGAATCTCAGCAGTTGGAGTCTGCAAAGACGAGCCATCTCTTGACGGCGGTTGTTTGGACTGACACGCCGGCACAAGGAAGCCGCATACGACAAACAGCATGTAGGATGATAATCTCATGATACACTTTCTTCAGAATGTCAGGTCCGACGGTTTAGTCCGGGAACCTCGGCCTCACCTGGCTTCGCTTAAAGTCCGAACGATTAAGTGAGAGGTCGTGGTTTGGATCATAGTGCTCACGGCAAGCGCCCGGACATCGCCGCCATAGGGTCCGTTGGTTTGAAACCACTGGGCTTCACATACGCTCGCCGCAACGGCAAGTGCCATTCCAACTAATCTTGCCGAACGAAGTGAGGACAAGATTATGGTTGGAATGCGCATCCCGACACGCCTTTGGTGTCGGGACCTAGAGAATGAGAATTGGGTGTGCAACTGCGTGCACAAAACAATAAGTGTTCGCATAACTCCTCCTTCGAGGTTTGTCTAACTACTTGAGAAGAATCAACTTCTTTACATCAACAAAGTTTCCAGCTTGAAGCCGGTAGAAGTACACCCCACTCGCCAACCCGCTTGCCTGCCCGCCGGAGTCCCGACCGCCTCCGTCGGGACAAAGGCGGGCGTCCCACTGCACCGACTTGTACCCCCGCCCGCCTTCGGCGCCCGCCAGAACGACTTTGTCGGGCCGGTTCGGGCGGGGCCGGCTCTTCAACGCCGTCCACCAGCGTTGCGACTTGCAGGCATCGACAACTCCGCCATTCCTGGATCACCCTTATCGCAACAACAGCATTTTGACCACGCCTCTGTACACGCCGGCGCGAATTCGGCAAAAATACACTCCGCTGGGTTCCTCCAACGCATTCCAGATTGCTGTGTGCGTCCCGGCATCCTTCGCTTCATTAACAAGTCTGGCGATCTCCTGTCCTTGCACGTTGATCACCGTGAGGTCCACGTGACTCCGCACTGGCAGCAGATAGGTGACCATCGTGATTGGATTAAAGGGGTTGGGATAGTTTAGCCAGATTTTGAACGAGCCTGCAACGAACCTGTTCTCTTCCTCTACACCGACAGTTGGACCCAATATCACGTTGAGGGTCACCGTACTCTCAGGCCAAATCTGTTGAGAGAAGTACCTGACGGGATAGTTCGGATGATAGAAGCCCAAATGGACAAGTCTTGCATACGCGGCAATCGTGTAATACCCACTCCCATTGGAGTACACATCAGGGAGATCGTAGTCGTACGTGATCCTCACGCCACTTACAGGTCGTCCAAGAGTATCGGTTACGTAGCCCCGAATGATCCCCCTTGCGTTGATGGAGTCGTTGGGCTGACCAAGTGTTGGAGTGTTGTCAAGGTAGTACCAGTATCTGGATTCCCGCAGGCAGATTGACTGACCATTGTGTGGAGCAGAAATCATGCTGGCCGGTTCTGAACCGAAAAACAACCTTGCACGAATACCCTGTGGTGAGTGCAGGGTAATGCTGTCACCAAGCGGGTCGATTGTCAAGGGTGACATCAAGCTTTCAGGCGTTATCACCCGGTACACCCCGCCAAGCTGAATGCCGTTCTTGAAGTAGGCTTGACCGGATCGTGATCTTAGGTAGTAGCCGTCCAATGTCGCTGCCCCAAAAACGTGCATTTCAAGTGTCCACCCGCCAGAATCGAACAAGAGCTCATTAAAGTATCCATCAATGACAGGGTTCGCCCTGTTGAGCACTAGCGGCAGAAGAAGCAAGGTTGCTGCCGTTACCGCCATCCATACTCTCTTCTTCATTATTGCCTCCTTTTCCATTTGATAATCAAGTTAGAGCGAGGCATGAACGCTCGCCTGCGGATGAGATATTCCAGATCATTGCCTCGCTGTATCAGTGAATCATAAGACATTGACATGTGTGTGAGTCTCAGTGAATCGGGGACTACAATCCTGAATGTGGCAAGCTCCAGTGGCTTCCCCCATTGCTTTGTTGAGGTGAGGATATACTCCATCGTCCTCAGCGGTGTCCGCTGCCGGTACGCTATCCGAATAGCCTTTGAGCCGAGAGGGGGCATGGTGAGAGCAAAAGAAACGCCGTTGCTTGCGTGCTCGAAAGGTATCGGTTCTTCTGTTCTCGCGTCCTGAATGCGAATTGAGTCGGCGAGCGGGATGGTGGCAGTGTTGAGTAGTGGATAGAAGATAGGCCACAGTTCGGCTCGGTTCTGTGTGTTCTTAAATTCGTACCTGCCATCAATCGTGCAGAACTCACCGTACGCGCGAACAGAAATCTCCTCGCGCACGAACTGAGCGACTGACATATCTCTGCCGGCCAGTTGGATCAC
>CAYHRX010000595.1:0-2385 GCA_964359075.1 uncultured Chitinophagales bacterium | reverse complement strand
AAGATCACCATCGACTACACGAAGGTTGGCGCAACAGGTGCTCCACACACGAACTTTCCTGTACTCATTAACATAACTGACACCGATCTATCATCCAAGGCCAGATCAGACGGATTCGATATTCTATTTACCTCCAGTGACGGCACAACGAAGCTGAACCACGAGCGCGAGAGCTACACAAGCGGGACTGGCGCATTGCTTGCATGGGTGCAAATCTCGAGTCTCTCTGCTTCCGCCGCCACGGACATCTACATGTACTACGGCAACAGTGGCGCGGCAGACCAGCAGAACGCAACAGGGGCATGGGATTCTAACTTTAAGGGTGTGTGGCACTTGAAGGAGAGCGGGGATCAGACCGGGAACGATTATCTCGATCGCACCTCCAATACCAATGACTTACAAGGAGGAGGCGGCGATGCAACGAAGGTACCCACTCAATCCTCATCCGGTCTGATCGGTGGTGCTGAGAATTTTGATGGGACCAATGACCTGTTGAATAGGGCAAGTACTGCATCGCTTGAAATTACCGGTAACATCACACTGTCCGCTTGGGTCAACATTACGAATACTGGCAACCATCAAATAATCATCGCTAAACCAACAAGCGATGCGTCCCATACCTCGCCGTATTTCGATTACGGCATCCACCTATTGTATGTGACCTCCACGACATACCAACCTCGATTCTGGACCAGCAGTGGAGGTAGTGGAAGATCTATCTCGTCCAGCGTCAACATTAACACCAGTTCCTGGAATCACATTGTCGGCGTGTACGATGGCTCGACGATGAAGATATATGTGAACGCGATCGAGAGAGGATCAACTTCTGTAAGCGGTTCCATTGATAACAACCAAAAAAAACTTTTCCTTGGGGCCAATGGTGGATCCGGCGAGGTTTTCAAAAACCTGATGGATGAAGTCCACATCTCCAACACCGCCCGCTCCGCAGGCTGGATTCTCACCGAATACAACAACCAAAACTCGCCTTCAGGCTTCTACACGATTGGAGCCGAGACATCCCTGTCGCCGACTGTCCAAAGCGTCACCAGCCAGATCGCCGGGGCGGTCGATTCAGTGACCGTGAGCAGCGTCCCTGGCGGGACCAACCAGTTGTATATCGCGGTCGGCCACTTCTATACCAGCAGTCCCGCCGTTGGGAACAACGTCATCAGCTCCATCAGCGGCGGGGGCCTGACCTGGGCGATCATCACCGGCACCCGGGGCTCCGCAGACCGTGTCACAGCGGTCAGGGTCGAGATGTGGTGGGCTTATGGTTCCCCCGCGACCTTCAACCTGGTGGCGACTCTGGCGGGAACCACAAGTGCTGCGGGCGCGCACGTCGCGGTGGCGCGCATTGACGGTGCAGCGAACGAGATGCCGATCAACGGCGAGTACTCCAACACCGCCGGCGATGCCGCGGTGGGCGATGGTACCGGCACGGACAACACCACTCCGACTATCGGCGCGACGGTCAGCAATGCGAACAGCCTGATCCTGAATTCACTCCACCCTCGAAACAACGGTCTTGCTGGTATCACCAAAGACGTTGATTACACCCAGCAATATGCGGTCACAAATATAAGTAGCGGCAACGCCTCGACAATCGTGATCTACTCACGGTCAAACCCACCGACCGGAACCGATAACATCGCGCATACCCTGGATAATGCAAGGCCTTGGGCCATGTCGGTCATCGAGATCAAAAGTGCTCCAAAAACCTGGGATGGCGGAGCGGGAACGAACAACTGGGGCGATGCGGCAAATTGGAATCCCGATGGTGTTCCCACATCCACTGAGGATGTAAGCCTTACAGGTGCGAATACCATCAACATCAACCTGGCTGCTTCGGCGAACAACCTGACCCTGAACAACGCCACCCTAACACTAACGATCCTTTCTGGTAATTCACTGACAGTTTCAGGTAGCCTCACCCTGGCTGCAGGCACGTTGAATACTGAGGCATCCTTTCCATCCGTTACTGGAACAGTCAGCATTACCGGTGGCACAGTTGGTTACACCGCCGCGAGCGGAAGCCAAACAGTTGCTGTCCAGAGTTACGTCAATCTCACTATCAGCGGCGGTGGGACAAAGACCCTTGCAGGAAATATCACGCCAAGTGGTGATCTCTCAATCTCAGGTGGCACGTTTGATTTAAGCAGTTATTCAGCGAACCGCGCCTCTGCAGGCGGTACCTTGACGGTTTCCAATGCTGCAACAGTAAAGATTGGTGGAACAGGCACAATCCCTTCGAATTACTCTACGCATTCCATCGGTTCGGCGAGTACGATTGAGTATGCTGGGACGACACAGACCGTCGCCACCTTGAACAGTTCGCAGAACTACGGCACTCTCATCATTTCAGGTTCCGGGACGAAGACTCTGGCG
>CAYHRX010000594.1:0-2386 GCA_964359075.1 uncultured Chitinophagales bacterium | reverse complement strand
CCTGCAAAACCTTGTTTTTTTCAAGAAAAGCTATGGAACTTTTTATTGTTGCCATATGATAGCCGGTTTTCCTTTTAACCTGCCTTATGTTCGGCATTACAGTCCTGCTGCTAAGCGCATCGAGTATCTTGAGCCTTTCGGAATACCCGCGAGTAGGATTGAAAAAGAGGGACCCGATGGCACCTTTGTCGAAATGGAAACCCAAGGCAAATGGAGAGATCCCCCGGTCGCTCCCAAGAGGGCCGCTGAACCTGTCCGCGTCATAATATCGAGGGACTTCCCGGATTCTAACGAGGTTGTCCGCGTACTCGACCGACCCATCCAACAGCTTCCCGTCCCCTGTCAAAAATCCGTCGCGAAGCATTGGCCAAAGCAAACGAGTTGTCGATTGCAGCTCGTAGGGGACATCACCGTGCATGAAGCTCTGCGGTTCTGCCGCCTCCGAGTCAAACGCAGGCTGAAAAAGCAGTCCGGTGCCATCTTCGAACGCGTACGTTCCATCTTGGTTGATTCGCACTTCACTTCGGGGACTTAGCGTCCCGTAAATACCATGCCCTCCTGACTCTACAAACACGGCAATGTGCGATGCACTCGTATCCGGTACACCTGATGAGTCCACAAGCTCGAAGCCTCCGACAATGTCCTCTTCGCCGGAACTCACTCCTGACCATGGCATCGCACAGACTTCACTGTTGTAGTGGGCCTGAGCCCAAAGAAGGACGACCCTCCCATCCCTCTTCCGAACCACCACTTGGATGTTCTCGCCGTCATTCTCATGTGTATCGTTCAGCCAGATGGTGAAGCAGCTCCAGTCGCGTGGATGAAAGAGATGGAATGAGACGAAGTAGTGCGTTTCGGTTTCAAGGATAGCGTAGTAAACGGTCGGGCGAAGCTTGAACTTCTCGAAGTTCTCCCAGTTGTTGTTGCCGACGAAGTCGCCATCGAAGTCAATGTTGGAAATGATATCCTGCCGCCCACCATCAGCCTCGGCTGCATGATAAATGAATGGGGCATACTTCACGGCAACCCAACGCATCGGGTCGTCATCGCCGCGTCTTCCCCTGTTCTCATTCAGACTGTCGTTGTTTACATCCGAACAAAAACATGATGACTGCAGGAGAAGAAACAGAACGATTGTAAGATTGAGCCGCTTCATTTCAATCCTCGCTAAACAACGAGGCCTCCCCGATCAAAGTCGAAGAGGCCGTTGTAGAATACTTGCGTGGCAATTCCAATTACGTCCACGCACCCAACACGCCACCCATGAGCAGCAGACATACGAGGTAGTATCCCATATTGATCCAGTACAGCCCCGAACGACGGAACTCAAACAACACGGTCGAGGCATTGGTAGTCAGCACAAACCCGAGCCAGTTCCAGAACCCCGCCATGAGTCCGCCGGCAAATCCATGTACATTCGTGTAGCTCATCGCAAAGACCGTTGCATGAGCAAGCACGTATGCCATGATCAGTGAAGTGAGGAAGCTCAACGCATACGCTTTGCCAGCCCCCGCCTTCTTGATCTCCTCCTCCGTCTTGCCGATCAACGCCATCCATTTCTTCGCGAACATCATTGGTGAGTATCACGCCATCCCGCTCACCATCGGGATGATCGCTGCAACGAGAACCGCCAGGTAGTTAATGGGGACAGACTGTTGTTCCATACATGCCTCCTTGAGGATGATTGAGAGTAGTTGTTGTGCACGGGATCATCTGGTGAATCAAGGCTACCTCCTTCGGACCTTCTTCGCCTTTCCCCCCTTCTTCGCCGCCACCTTCTTTGCTCTTGCTTCCGTCTTCCTTTTCTTCGGGGCGACCTGTTGCGCCGAAGCCTCCGACTTCACAATGCCGATTCTGTTTCCATCGGGATCGGTGAATAACGCGTAGGTAACCATGCCTGGAATCTCCGTGACCGGAACCACCACCGAGCCTCCCAAGCTCGCAGCCTTGTCGAGTGTCGCCTGCGGGTCCGGAACCTCGGCGTAGAAGGTCACATGCGTCATTCCATCCGGACCAGGACTGCCGACGCCTCCGCCAATCCCATTGCCTTCTTTCTTTACCAGGCCATAGTTCATCGGATTGTTTGAGTTGATCTCCCAACCGAACAGCTTTGAGTAGAAACCCTTCAGCCGCTCACCGTTGCGTGAGATGATTTCGAAGTGAGTGACAGGTGCGCCCATATGGATTCCCTTTCAAGAAAGTGATTATTGATGATCTCGAAAGAACGAAAGCAGAGAGCGGGTTGAACCCGGCTCAAGGCTGGATCGAAGATAGCAAATCCTCCCTTGAATGGAAACAGGAAAGTGATGCAGACCCCAGCGACTCCTCGTTACCGAATGAGGTTGAGACCCCTGGTAGCCAGCGTGTCTCCAGGACTTAGCATCAG
>CAYHRX010000593.1:0-2398 GCA_964359075.1 uncultured Chitinophagales bacterium | reverse complement strand
GGAATAACCGCAAATGGTACCTCACTGGTCACTTGGGCGGATAAGCGGTTGGATTATAACGGAATCTACGCACAGAACGTGAACTTCGATGGAACGCTTGGAAACACCACCGAGGTTGAACCTCGTGGGAGCAGCCAACCGGCAGAGTTTTCGCTGTCCCAGAATTATCCCAACCCGTTCAACCCGATAACGAAGATTCAGTTCACGATTCCTGTAGGGACGTACGGCCGTACGTCCCTGCGAGTGTATGACATTCTCGGAAGGGAAGTCGCAACGCTCGTGAACGAGGAGCTCAGAGCGGGTAACCACGATGCAACGTTCGATGCGTCATCCCTCGCAAGTGGCGTATATTTCTACAGACTCACGTCCGGCTCCTTCTCGGCCACGCGCAAGCTCTTGCTGTTGAAGTAGTTTCATCTCATTGTTAACACATACCATCGCTGGAAAACACTATGGCTCGTTCATCTGTCATATGGGTTCATGGCAACGCCGTTGAACCGGAGAACCCGGAAAGCCTGATGCGGTTTGCGCGCAAGGGCTGGGGCGCGCAGTGCAAGGGCATGTCTGGGACATCGCACTGGTTCCACTTCCCGATCGCATCGCCGAGTGTCCTGAACGGCTCACCGATGTACCTCTCCAAGCTCTATCTCATGTTCAACACGATGCCTGAGGGAAAAACAGAACTCCAGCCTGTCATCACGAATGTCCATGTCTACGACGGACGCACCCTTGCAATGTCGTTCGAGAACCTCTTCCTTTCAGGGTCCCACGACGAAACGATCGGTGCGGCGAACACATTGGTGCTCAACCCGGTGCTGAGAATCGCGAACGGGCTTGGCCTTTCAGTCGGAGTCAAGTTTCCACTGCGGGAACGTGAGGAGACGATCAGCTACGAGATTCTCTTCACGGCTGCGGGAGCGGAATTTGCGTCATGACGGTGTCGCACAGCTTTACTCTACAGACACAGGGTTTCAACGATACGCACGACCTGACGGCACGGGTTGGGGAGATCGTTCGGAAGGCAAAGCTTTCAAGCGGGATCGTCACGGTGTTCGTGCCCGGCTCAACAGCAGGCATAACGACAATCGAGTACGAGAGTGGTGTGATTGAAGACCTGAAAAAGGCGGTCGAGCGCCTCGTTCCGCAGAACATCCACTATGACCACGATGCACGCTGGGGAGACGGGAACGGCTTCGCCCATGTCCGCGCCGCTCTGCTTGGCCCATCGCTCACAATCCCCATAACAGATGGCAAGCTCCAACTTGGCACGTGGCAACAGATCGTATTGATCGATTTCGACAATCGGCCACGGCAGCGCGAAGTGATTGTGCAGTTCGTGGGCGAATAGCCGCCCGGGCACTTGACTTTCTGCATTCTCTTTTCTAAGTTGGCGACGGGGTAAGCCTCTGTGTTGCCCCTCTTCTGCGGCATGTCGAGCTTAGCCTTGTATGAGCCAAATGCCGTCGCACGCTGCAACTGCTCTTGTGTTTTCACTGTCTGAAGCCTTATTCGCCAGCCGCACTATGTGGCAGGCGCGGGTTCCATTTCTTTCGTTCTCTCAATCCGGGCCGGAGCGGGTGTCGTTGTCTTTGAGAAAAAAGCAGTAGTTGCTTTCCAAATCATCCATCACATAACGAGAGGAGTCTCATCATGAACAAACGGAACAACTTTTTTTTGTTGGTCGCGTGTTGTGTCCTTGCAGTGATCGGCGTTCAGCTCGTACACGCACAGGATGGACAGCTCACGTGGACACAGAACCTGAGTAACGGTGGACGTGTCTTCGCGATGGCGATCAATCCTGCCACTCCTGCCATCATTTATTCGGCAGGTTTGGACTCCGGCGTGTACAAGACGACGAACGCAGGTGTCAGTTGGTTCGCGGTGAACACCGGTCTGACCTACATCAAGGTACAAGCGCTGGCAATCAGCCCATCGAACCCGAACGTGCTCTACGCAGGAACAGATCACCTCGGCGGAGTGAACAAGGGCGTGTATGTTACAACTAACGCGGGTACAAGCTGGACCCTTACAGGCTCCGCCTTGCCTGATTCAGGCATTCAGTCACTTGCAGTTGATCCGAGCGACCCCAACGTCGCCTACGCGGCCGTGTTCGACGGTGTTGTCCCCAATCCCATAAACGGATTGTACAAGACCACCAACGCCGGGGCAACTTGGTTCGCTGACACGGCAGGTCTAGGTCTGAACAGAAGGTTCCTTTGTGTGGCAGTGAATCCGTTCAACAGGAACACTGTGTATGCCGGCACGTCTTTCATGACTGCACCCGCTACTCCTGAGAAGATCTACAAAAGTGTGAACGGAGGAAACACGTGGACGGAAATAACAAACGGTTTGCCTCAGCTTACGACGAATGTAGATCCGGTAAGGGCGTTCAGCATCA
>CAYHRX010000592.1:0-2405 GCA_964359075.1 uncultured Chitinophagales bacterium | reverse complement strand
TAGATTCTTTTGCGCTCTTTGCGTTTCTCTGATCTGAAGCGGCTTGGCGCTCTTTGCGGTAAGAACACGATGTGAGTTTTTGGAAACGGCAATAGAAGATCAACCTACGAATTGACTTTCTTCTTCATCATGTTCTCAATGCTCAACCACGAGCTCTGCGATAGCGTAACGAGAAGTGACAAGC
This sequence comes from uncultured Chitinophagales bacterium, assembly GCA_964359075.1. Lineage (GTDB taxonomy): Bacteria > Bacteroidota > Ignavibacteria > UBA10030 > UBA6906 > UBA11986. Next base: position 2,221 of record CAYHRX010000592.1, on the reverse strand, counting down.
CAATCAAGGCGAGATTCTCAACAACCTCCAGCCAGCCTATTTTTGCGGCATTCGGATCCTGCGTGAAGCATCCGCACGAAATATCCAAGCCCCGAACCAACGCGGAAACGACAGCCACAGTGAACACGACAAGCAGCCCAAAGAGAAGCAACCCGGCACCACGATGAAACACACCAAGCACAAGGAGCACTCCACAGATTAGTTCCATCCATGGAAGCACAGTGGCCACAACAAGCGCAGCGTTGTGCGAGAGGAGTTTGTAGCTCTCAACTGTGACTGCAAATGCGGTTGGGTCAGACACCTTGTCGGCACTTGCTACAATAAACAGCACCCCGAGCACAGCTCGCGCAAGCATGACAAGGTAGTTATTTTGAAGTACCTGTCTCATCATTCCGTTGGCTGTCTGTTATTCGTCCACTCTCTCCATCCCCCAAAGAAGATCTTCACGTTTGAGTAACCGAGAGAATCGAGGTTGAGGGCGAGGTTGAGGCTGGAGTTGCACTCCTGGCCGTCGCAGTATGCAACCAGCACTCTGTCCTTTGGAATGCCTGAGAGCGGAGCCAACCTGAATTCGTTGAGTGGAACGTTGATAGCTCCTTTGATGTGGCCAAGCCCGAAGTCGTAGGCATGGCGTGCATCGACGAAGGTGGCGCTATCCGAGTGAAAGAGTTGAACCGCTTCATCCAACAAGATGAACTGCGGCGCATGAGAGGTATCGTGTGGCTGCGCGGGTGCAAACAAGCCCCGGTGCGTTGCTGCGGTATAGGAGAATCCTAATACAATGGCAACAGCGATGATGAGTGTGGCTTCACGAAGTGGTTGCGTGAAAATCCTCCTCCTCTTTTGTCGGTGTTATGATATATGCACAGTTACAGGCCGTGCGGGCGTTCGGGGTGTACGCGTATTTCGTGAATCGGGGAGAGTGAGAACGTTCAGTGACGACGCCTCGCTCGAATGTTGGCGTAGCCCGATTCGTCTTCTGCACACTGTTCCTGCCTCCCGTGCGCCGACCGCTCGGCCATTCGGGACAATATCGGTTCTGTTGTGCGTTCGTTTGCGCCGATGGTGATGCGTTGATTTGACTCCATGTCGGATATGACATATATTGGTCTTGATGAAACAGACAGAAAAGCCATTAGTCTGGCTGCACGGCGAAGTAAAGACGCCGCCGTTCTCGAGCACTGCCAGGATTGAAGCCGGCTACTTGCTACGCCAACTGCAAATGGGTGAGAGATTATCATTGCCTCAATCTCGACCGATGCCCTCGATTGGAGTTCGATGCCATGAGCTTCGGATCAATGATGTTGGCAAAACCTGGCGTGTCGTATATCGCGTTGATGAAGATGCCGTAATCATATTGGATGTTTTTGAAAAGAAGACCCAGAAAACTCCCAAGGCTGTAATTGACAGCTGCAAGCGCCGAATTCGACTTTATGAACCATGATGTTGGAGGATGAATATGAACACAGCAAAAAGAAAACGACTCGAAGCAAAAGGGTGGAAGGTTGGCAATACTTCTGACTTTCTCAACCTCTCGCCCGAAGAGTCTGCATATGTCGAGTTGAAACTTACCCTAAGTAAGAGTCTTCAAGAAGCCCGTCGGGCGAAGAAGATCACTCAGGAACAACTGGCGCGACGGCTCAAGTCCAGCCAATCGAGAGTGGCAAAGATGGAATCCGGACATCCATCTGTATCAATTGATCTGCTCGTTCGTTCGCTGCTGGCTCTTGGTACCTCCAGAAAAAGCCTCGCCAGATTGTTGGCATAGCCCGATTCGCTACTGCACAATGTCCTGCATCTTGTGCGCCGACCGCTCGGCCATTGGGGACAATAACGGTTCTGTTATGTGCCGTAGCCAGCCCCTGCTTTTGAAAACTTCCTATTCTACCGCCCATTCTGTGCAAAGCACTTCAGCCTGTTCGAGAACGAGTTCGGTCGCTCTTGCTTGTTTGTCTGGCGGGTAGCCGTAACGTCTGAGGATGCGTTTGATCATGACCCTCATCTCAGCGCGGACATTCTCGCGCACCGTCCAGTCGATCTTGAGATTGCCACGCACTGCTCGCACCAATTCCTGTGCGATGGCGCGCAAGGTCTCATCGCCCAGCACCTTGACAGCACTGTCGTTGACTTCTAGGGCATCATAGAAGGCAATCTCGTCTTCTGTGAGACCGAGAGATTCGCCACGACGATCAGCTTCGCGGATGTCTTTTGCCAGCCCGAT
>CAYHRX010000591.1:0-2407 GCA_964359075.1 uncultured Chitinophagales bacterium | reverse complement strand
TCCACACAGAAGAATACGGACTTGTTCCTCCAGCATTCGTTGCATTGACGCGCCAATAGTATGTCGTGTTGCTGACTAAGCCGATGATAGCTTGAGAGGTTCTAGTAATCGCGCTCTGGTCAAACACAGTTGTCATGAAGCTAGGAGTGGTTGAAACCTGCAATTGGTAGGAAGACGCGCCGCTGGAGGCATTCCATCTTAGCGTCGGACTCGTGGCTATCCCCGTCGCACCGTCTAGGGGTGATGCCAGCGTTGGTGCGGCTGGCGAACTCCCTGCCTCAGTTGTGAAACTCCACGCAGGTGAATATGGGCTTGTTCCGCCTGCGTTCGATGCATTGATGCGCCAGTAGTATAGCCTACTGTTCGTAAGGCCAGTCACCACTTGTGAGGTGCTCGTAATCAAGCTCTGATCAAACGCTATTGTGGTAAAACTAGGATTGGTAGACACTTGTAATCGGTATGACGTAGCACCATCAGAGGCATTCCATCTTAACGTCGGACTCGTGGCTATCCCCGTTGCACCGTCCGAGGGTGATGCAAGCGTCGGCGCCGATGGTGTGGCAACAATGGTTGTAAAACTCCATACGGCTGAATACGGACTCGTTCCTATGGCATTCGTTGCATTCACACGCCAGTAGTAGGGTGTGTTGTTCACAAGACCAGTCACTGCTTGTGAAGTGTTCGTAATCGAACTTTGATCAAACACAGTTGTAGTAAAACTGGCATCGGTGGACACCTGTAACCGATACGACGCCGCGCCGCTTGCAGCGTTCCAATTCAATGTTGGATTTGTCGAGATGCCTGTCGCTCCATTCTGTGGTGATGCCAGCATTGGTGCCGGCGGTGGGCTTGCTGCTTCAGTTATGAAACTCCACACGGCTGAGTATGGGCTTGTGCCAGAGGCATTTGTCGCATTGACGCGCCAGTAATATGCCATACTGTTGGCAAGACCAGTCACCGCTTGGGAAGTGTTCGCAATGGAACTTTGATCAAACACTGTTGAATTGAAGTTGGAATTCCTGGACACCTGCAATCGATATGATGCTGCGCCACTTGAGGGGTTCCAAATCAAAGTCGTGCTCGTCGAGACGCCCGCGGCTCCATTCGGTGGAGCTGCAAGCGTTGGTGTTGACGGGGGTGTTGTGGGTGATCCTGAAGCGCTGAGAGAAGACAAAGCGTAAAGCCCATCTCGCTGGTAGCTCCCATTTCCCGTCGGATCCGTTTGATAGCTAACACTAACATTTGTGTATTCTGTGTTCGTTGATTGGCGCCAAACACGATAATATATTCGCTCACCAGCACGTATCCCGTCAATTCCCGAGATTAGGGTATTATCTTCCCAAACTGTTATGGCGCTATTTGCTCCTGTCCTCCACACTACTGCACCAACGCAAAGACCCGCTGGTGTAAACGCGCCGATTTCATCTCCGGATGCCAGCGGCATTCCTCCAACGTTGGGGTTGGCAGAGGTAGGGACGGCCACGATAGCGTTGTCGCCTGTAGAAGTAAAGGTGAAGTGGACCTGAGCTACTGCTTGGGCACTGATCAAAAGACCGACAAAGAGTGAGATAAGAAATAACCTCGTAAGTGTTGCAGGACTCTGAATAAACAAACGTTTAAGTTTTTTCCCTCTCATGATCTCATCATCCTCCTATCGAACGATCAACATCTTCCTGGTTTCAGTGAACCCGCCCGAACTCAGCCTATAGAAGTACACTCCACTCCCCATGATTGAGGTATGGAAAATGACGTCATGGAAACCTGCCTTTTGCTCTTCATTGACAAGCAATGCAACCCGTTGGCCAAGGATATTGTATACTTCCAAGGTTACCATTGCATCGTAGGGTAGCCCGTACTTTATGACAGTAGAGGGATTGAACGGGTTCGGATAGTTTTGTGAAAGACTGAATGCTTTAGGGATTTCTTTGACCCGCATTACCCTTGCAACCCAGACAGCATCGGTTCTGTAGCGTAACGGGTCAGCTGCGCTTATGCTCTTCAAAGCATCTGTGAGAGAGGAGACATCAAGGACGCTCTCATTCTGGTGTCCATTAGACCACACTGTTAGTGAGAGGGATTCTCCCTCTATGGCTCCGTCAGTGAAATCCTGAGTAGCACTGTTATCTCCCCAAATGGTAATCACCGCTCTCCCATGCTTTATAGCTCCACTCCCTACGAGCATTCTTCCTGTTGTCCAGACCCCCACTTCGTCGCCATCATTAAGGTCTGGTGATTCAACCATGAGGATAGAATTCGCTCCAGTATTTGATACTGATGGGCGGTAGTGTTGCTGCAGTGGAACATCCGTAACATTGAAAATTCCTCTGGGTTTGGTCAGAAGGGATGGTGGCGACGGACCAGTGTTTGCTGGATAGATTAGTGTGGATGCCTGCGTGACCTGCACTTG
>CAYHRX010000590.1:0-2409 GCA_964359075.1 uncultured Chitinophagales bacterium | reverse complement strand
CTTGCCTTCGTGGCATTGAGCCGGAGGGCAATTCAGGCGATGGAGACATCGACCCTGCCAAGATTCTACTTTGACCTCAGAAAGGCTCTGAAATCCTACGAAAAGAACGATACTCCCTGGACACCGGCAGTCTCTCTTATTATAGGAGTCGATGCCGCCCTGCAGATGATCCGCGCCGAAGGAATTGAGAACATCTGGCGAAGGCACGAGCGTCTTGCCATGGCTTTGCGGGAAGGCATTGAGGCTCTTGGCCTTCGACTGTTTTCAAATTCCCCATCCAACGCCGTTACCCCGGTCTGGATGCCGGAGGGTGTCGAATGGAAGACCTTCAACAAGACACTTAAGGAAAAGTACGGTATAACAATTGCTGGTGGGCAGGAAGAGTTCACCGGCAAGATCTTCCGCATCTCTCATCTCGGATATTACGATGAGCTGGATATGATAGCCATGCTCTCTGCGCTCGAGATGACACTCGCCGACTGCGGCTATGATTTTGAACCGGGGGCCGGCGTTCGGGCGGCGCAGAGGTCTTTTATCGACACCCCATAAAGAAGTCCGACTTCTTACAGGCTACAGCGCGGCGAGAAGTCGGACTTCTTCTCTAGCGCGGCGAGAAGTCGGACTTCTGCTCTTAGTCTAAATCGTACTCGATCATCAATGAAAATCCTCATTAGCGACCCCATCGAACAAGTCTGTGTCGATATTCTCATATCGGAAGGCTTTGAGGTTGATGTGAAGGCGAACATCTCCGCCGAGAACCTCAAGGCCATCATCGGTGACTATGACGGACTTCTGGTGCGCAGCAGCACACAAGTGACGGCAGAGGTCATCTCCGCTGCAAGGGCCTTGAAAGTCATCGGACGGGCGGGAGCCGGCGTGGATAATGTCGACGTGGAGGCTGCGACACGACGGGGGATTGTTGTCATGAATACCCCCGGGGGAAATACGATCTCCACGGCGGAACATACGATGTCGCTCTTGCTCTCGCTTGCACGCAACATCCCGCAGGCGAATGAATCGCTCAGACAAGGGAAGTGGGATAGGAAGAAGTACATAGGAACAGAGCTACTGGAAAAGACCATCGGTATCATTGGACTAGGCAAAGTGGGGAGGGAAGTGGCAGTGCGGTGCCAGGCGTTTGGGATGACGACGATCGGATTTGATCCCGTGATGTCGGCTGAAGTCGCGGCGAAGGCGAGCATCGAGCTCGTGTCGCTCGATGAGCTCTACCGACGATCTGATTTCATCACGGTTCACACGCCGCTAAATGACGAAACTCGAGGGCTGATCGGTGTCGAGCAAATCGCTAGATGTAAAGACGGGGTTCGCATCATCAACTGCGCGCGCGGGGGAATTGTTGATGAGCAAGCGCTGCTGTGGGCACTCGAATCGGGCAAGGTGGCAGGGGCCGCATTGGATGTCTTTGAGAATGAACCGCCCGGCGATCATCCGTTGCTGAGGCATCCGCGTGTGATTGCAACGCCGCATTTGGGGGCTTCAACCGAAGAGGCACAGGAAAAAGTTGCTCGCCAAATTGCTCTTCAGGTCGCCGACATGCTGAAGGAGCGTGGCATTGCAGGTGCGGTGAATGCTGAAGCTCTGCGGATGGCTCTTAAGAAAGAGCTTCAGCCGTACGTCGTGCTGGCTGAGAAGCTCGGGAGTCTCGTCGCTCAGCTTATGACGGGTCAACTCCGAAAGGTTTCCGTGACGTGCAGCGGCACGTTTTTGTCACAGTCGATGGACTTAATCACGTCTGCGGTGCTGAAGGGCGTGTTTGCACACTTGATGACCGAGCCGGTCAATCTCATCAACGCGCCGGTGATCGCGCGTGAGATGGGTCTCATCATCAATGAGGAGCGCGAAAGCGACAACGTTTCTTATACTCATTTGATAACAGTTCAGTATGAAACAAATAAGGAGGAACGGCGCTTCTCCGGAACGGTCTTCGGGAATTCGCACGCCCGCATCGTACAGATAGACGACTACCATTTCGAGGTCGTTCCAGATGGGCATCTTCTCTTCTATACAAACATCGACCGGCCGGGAATGCTGGCAAGCGTTGGTGCCAGGCTTGCTGCCGAAAACATCAATATCGCAGGCCTTTCGCTGGGACGAGATAAACCGGGACAGAAGGCCCTCACGGTCATCAACGTCGATACGCCGATCCCTTTGGAAGTGCTCGAGAGGCTACAAAAAATCGATGGCGTATTTGAGGTTCGAGCGGTTCGTCTCTGAGGGAGGCAAAAGATGCACGGAAAACAGGACACTTTCTTGCCTTGTCACGTCAGGGACTTAGGGTAGTTTTTTCAGATTCCACTTGACAAACAGCGTAACAAGTTATATATTCAGCCAGTCCACCATCAGATAATCCATCAGAATTGGCATCTCATCGAGAAGGAGGTGATTGCT
>CAYHRX010000589.1:0-2411 GCA_964359075.1 uncultured Chitinophagales bacterium | reverse complement strand
TGTTTGACTCAAAATCTAGCTAGTCCATCATATTCATACCGTGCAACTTGGAAAGCATATCCTTTCACAACCCCATAGCCGTGCCGCTGTTCTGTTGGATGAGTTCACTGCACAACTCCTTTGCGGTGGCCTCCAAATCCCGCTCTGCCACAACCATGCTCACGAGGCCAATCCCCCGCGCCTCTGATGCTGTAATGATGTTTCCACGCAGCACTAACTCACGGGCTTTCCCTTCTCCCACCCGTTTGATGAGAAAGATCATTACAACAGCGGGAATGAATCCAATTCTAACTTCTGTGTAGCCAAACTTGGCATTCTCCTCCGAGGCAATCACAAAATCACAGACACTCGCGAGTCCACAGCCGCCAGCAAGCGCAGGTCCGTTGACAATGGCGATGACCGGTTTTCTCAACTCATGAATCACCCGGAAGAGGTTTGCAAGCTGCTGTGAGTCCGCCCGGTTCTCTTCAAGATCGAACTGAGCCACCTTGTTCAGATAGTCAAGGTCAGCACCCGCACAAAACGCGGGGCCTGCGCCCGCAAGAATCACGACCTTCACGCTTTGATCCTTCCCTGCCGCAACGAAAGCCGAAGTGAGCTCCTTGACCAGCATATCATCAAGCGCGTTCCGCTTCTCGGGACGATTCATCGTGATTCTCGCTTTGTGCTCGGCAACTTCGTATATCAACCTGCTGAAATGCATGGCTCGAAAATATGGATAATCACAAGCAAAAACAAGCATCCCATCAACCACACCCAATAGAAAAACCCGTCCTCAAGAAAGAGAGAACGGGTGCGTTTGAATGATGACTGGATCAGGATGACCCGCTACACATCATAGTAGAGGCTGAACTCATACGGATGAGGCCGCAGCGCCATCGGCTTCACTTCCTTCTCCATCTTGTATCGGATCCAGGCTTCGATGACATCCTCCGTAAAGACATCTCCCCTCAACAGAAAATCATGGTCACGCTCGAGCGCCTGTAACGCTTCATTCAGGGAACCCGGCGTTGAAGGAACGTTCTTGAGCTCCTCTGGTTCGAGATCGTAGATGTCTTTGTCGAGCGGGTCACCCGGATCGATCTTGTTCACGATTCCATCGAGACCGGCCATGAGCAAAGCGGAGAATGCCAGGTACGGATTGCATGCCGGATCGGGGCACCGGAATTCGATGCGCTTCGCTTTGGGGCTGTTTGAGTACATCGGGATGCGAACAGAGGCGCTCCGGTTTCTTTGAGAGTACGCGAGATTCACTGGCGCTTCAAACCCAGGAACAAGGCGCTTGTACGAGTTTGTTGTTGGATTCGTGATCGCACATAGCGCCGGGGCGTGCTTGAGCAATCCGCCAATATAGTGCAACGCGGTATCACTAAGGTTCGCGTAGCCGTTGCCATAGAACAACGGTTTGCCGTTCTTCCACAGGCTCTGATGCACGTGCATACCCGAACCGTTATCGGCAAAGATTGGCTTCGGCATGAACGTCACGGTCTTCCCCCGCTTCAATGCCGTGTTCTTGATGATGTACTTGTACAACAGCATATGGTCTGCGTGCTTGAGCAATGGTGCGAACTTGAGATCGATTTCGGCTTGACCGCCGCTCGCCACCTCGTGATGCTGGGTCTCAACATCGAGTCCGGCAGCAATCATGTTCAGCACCATCTCGTTCCTGAGGTCCTGCAGATGATCTGTGGGCGGTACGGGATAGTAGCCTTCTTTGTAACGCGGCTTGTAGCCGAGGTTGGGCATTTCATCACGACCGGAATTCCACCGGCCCTCGATCGAGTCCACGTAGTAAAAGCTGCTGTGCTCATTCGTGTCGAAGCGGATGTCATCGAAGATGAAGAACTCCGCCTCGGCTCCCATGAATGCGGTGTCCGCAATTCCTGTCGATGCAAGGTACGCTTCCGCCTTCTGAGCAATACTCCGCGGGCAACGCTCATAACGTTCTTTCGTCAGCGGGTCGAACACATCACAGATGAGACTGAGCGTCGGAGCTTCAATGAACTGATCAATGAATGCTGTTGACGGATCGGGAATGATCAACATGTCGCTTTCGTTGATGGGTTTCCACCCTCGCATGCTTGAGCCGTCGAAACCAAAGCCATCCTCAAATGACGACTCTTCAAGTCTGCCGACCGGGACGGACACATGCTGCCACTGACCCGGAAAGTCCATGAACTTGAAATCAACCATCTTCACCCCATGGTCCTTGATCATTTTAAAGACCCTGGAGATGTTTGCATCTGTTTTTTTTGCCATAGGCTTTCCTTTATGATGAGTGAAGAGATGTGAGATAGTACTTATGCAAGCTCGTGGTAGCCTTTTTCGCCGTGCTCAATCAGATCAAGTCCTTCATGCTGGTGCTCGTCGGTGCTGCGAATCGCCATCACGGCGTTGACCAGCTTGATAAG
>CAYHRX010000588.1:0-2411 GCA_964359075.1 uncultured Chitinophagales bacterium | reverse complement strand
CACAGATCATCCTCAGCGTTCATTTTCTCGTTTCTCGGTCTGACCCCGTAGTCCCAATGTTCTCATCTTGTGACCCAACGGCGCTCATCAGGATCGCCGCGGAACGCGGCGTATCATGGATGCGCGAGTTGGCAGTCCCTGTTTCGTCTGCGTCCAAGCCAACGGCAGTTGCCCCGGTGTGACATCTTTCTTCTTCCAGACTTCCCAAGTGGTGAGTTCGTGGTCGACTTTTCCGTCCCGACGCAATCGGAAGACGTGTCTGGCCTTCGTGCGCGTTGACGGCATCAGACTGTCGAAGGAGAGCGCCTTGCCGTCCCATCATATTCTGGAGATTCTGAACTTCTCCCCGTCCGAACGGCAGAAACCGGACACGGCAAACGTTCCACGCCTCAGTGCCACGGTGAAGGCGGCGTTTGAGTCCTCTTCATCTGTGATCCACGTCCCGACAAGGCATGTTTTCGTTCGGTTCATTTCAATCTCACCTGCCAACGGTCAACCTAGCCAGACGATGAACCCGCCGCGGGTTCATCGGTATGGCTCAGGTTGTTGTTGGCTGCTCCGTTCTTCATTCAGCGAAATACACGAGGTACGCGATGATTCCGAGGAAGGCGGCAATGGCTGTCCATACGATGGTCATCCCAACCCAATGCCACTTCGGTTTGATAGGATTCTCCTCCAACTGGACAGGACTCAAGTTCTGGTTTGGAATACGACCAGTTATGAGAACGTAAACTGATGCGAAGAGTGCAAAAGGCATTGCTATGAGTATCCATCCAGATGGGGTGCCGCCCATGTGATGCAGAAAATCGGAAAGAGGAGCACCTGCATCGCTCGCGATGATGCGCACGGTGGCAAATGTCACCGCCCCCAGACAGAGTGCGGCGGCTATTCGTAACCCGGGAGATGCCTTTTGCTTTGTCTCATTCATCATTTTGTGCAGCCAACTATTCTATATCACAAGCTTGTCTTTTGCTGGTTATGGGAGGACTGGAATGCAGATTCGATCTGGAATTCATGAAGCCTCCTTGGGCTGCATGGTCGGCAAAAGGCCGGGCGCAGTCAAGCGGTGAGTGGTCTTTTCTGGTCGCTCCGTGATGTCGTGCAGTCGGTCGTATCCTGTTGATGGCCAGCATTCTGCTCCCGTATCCGGACAGCGCTGTCAAACACTCTTCAGACTTTCTCTGGAAAAGTACCCCTCTCAGATCTCCTTATTAGCAGGCTCATCATGCCAGAAGCGGATGCGGCCGGAACTTGGCAAAAGGTCGGGCTTGCCTGTGATAGGTCCAGTGGACCTATCCCGGCGCGAAAGGATTCATATGCACAACGCGCATCGCATCAACGAGTTGGAACTTATCAGACGGCAGGGTCAGACCGAGAAACGAGACAACAGCACAGATCATCCTCAGCGTTCATTTTCTCGTTTCTCGGTCTGACCCCGTAGTCCCTAGAACGTCAGTGCGCACCCTCCGAGTGACCCGTCTGCGGGGCACGAGGTAGTGGTGCCGCACTTGGTTCGACAGTCTTGTCTGTTTCCCTTTTCAAGGTGAATACTGGCTTGACATTTTCGACAATGCGATTGGTCGGATTACTGATCACGCGTTGTTCCGGAAAGTAACCGTCGTTGTGCAGGTCCATCAGCGTGGTCGTATTCGTCCCGTCGGAGAAGTTTCGCACCGTCCTGAATCGGTATCCATTACAGAACATCGTCATGTCGTTGGCCTGCCCCTTGACCGTAGACCTGTAAGCGGTGATAGCGGAATCCACCACGTTTGAGTAATAACGCATTTGAGCAATAGGTTCGCCGCAATGCTCGATCCAAATCATCACAGAGTCGTCATCAACCATGACTCTGACCTCCTTCTCGGAATCAATGCGGTGTTTGTAGTCAACCGTATAGACTCCGTACATTTCCGTCCGGCATGAAACACAGCCTATGGCCGCGACAACTACGATTAAGAATCGAATCATAAGAACTTCTCTTTCCTTGTCGAACGCATGTGCTCAGGATCGAGGTGAAACCGCAGGTTTCACCGAGTATCCTGCTGCACCTTGTTCGGTCCTCTCCATCTTCTTTAGGAAGGCATCGAGCCTCCCGTTCAGTTCTTTCCCGACGGCAGGGTCAGACCGAGAAACGAGACAACAGCACAGATCATCCTCAGCGTTCATTTTCTCGTTTCTCGGTCTGACCCCGTAGTATTTACTCGAGCTCTTGTTGGGTGCGGCGAGAGAGGACGAAGTGTAGAGGACGAAGTGTAGAGGACGAAGTGTAGAGGACGAAGTGTAGGCGACGAAGTGTAGGCGACGAAGTGTAGGCGACGAAGTGTAGAGGACGAAGTGTAGGCGACGAAGTGTAGAGGACGAAGTGTAGAGGACTAGGTGTGAAGGACTAAGAGCGGCGGAGGAACCCGTGC
>CAYHRX010000587.1:0-2425 GCA_964359075.1 uncultured Chitinophagales bacterium | reverse complement strand
ATCAACTGATGTCAATTCGGGAAAAATACAGATCTCTATTTGGGATGCAACACCTCAATATGGAGCTTCTCAAGAATAATGCGGTCGAGTAGCGTCTACACCAATGGAATTACCGAAAGGCATTGTGGCTAGGGTCATCCCATTTTGATATTCTATCATTCCAACTTGCCGTCGGTCAGTTTACCGACCAACGGAACGACAACATAGCAATTGATGATGACCCATCGACATGTCTACCGACAACACTGGAGGTGAATTTCGCTTGAGGAACTGTGACATGATCGACATCACTCCATCTAATCACCACTTCATTCCGATAGAATCCGAGCCGAACAGTCTCGGTTACTACGCAATGGTCGCCAAAGGACTGTTAATGCTGTTAATAGCGGTACCAACAGGCTGCGAGGACGACTCAACAGAAAGGGGGCAGAACCACATAGTACACATACAGAACTCAACATTATCCACGATAACAGTTCATTATTCCCAAGAGCACTATGATGAGCGCCCGTTGCTTGATCATCTTGTTGAAAACATTTCACCGGGGCAAACCACTGGTATCAGTGTCTACTTCGTAACTGTTCCTACCGAAATCCATGTTACATGGAGCACTATCAAGAGAACGTTTTATGTAGACATCAATGAAACACTGACAATCACCGAGGATGCCTTCAAGGATGCCTCAGATTTTTCCGTTCTGTCGCAACCATTCCCGCCATTTCTGCGAGTCGCGCCCAAAATCCTTCATGAACAATTTCTTCAGATACCACGACGCCGTTTCCTGCCGTTTTTCATCAGGAATATCCAGCCGATTTAGCAACTCATTTACGCCTGATTTGTGCCCCCTTTTTGCTAATGCAATAGCCAACGCGAGTCTGATATCAAGATCTTCCTGCAACTCAAGTTCCTTGGCAAAGAAATCAATATAGCGAGCCCCATTCAGGTCATCCAATGCAAGCAAGATCATAACCCTATCCACGTGAGGAAGATCAACGGAAGACAGATACAATTGTTGAAGTTCAGAGCAGACATTTGTGCCCCCAATTTGCCCCAGCAACAGAATTGCCTTGCTTCTGGCCCATCCACTGCCCAGTCTTGCCGCCCGCAAGAGTTCAGGAACCGCGATCACTCCGGCATCACGGATACTACTGGCAGCGTTACTTCTGGTTATGGCATTGGTGCTGTTGAGTTCCACAATCCAGTTTAGCAGACGAGCCTGCTCGACCTCGGACTGCACATCATTAACATTTGTCACTTGGGATGATACTGCCAGAGTGTTGGTTCTACCGGATATTCGATATGTAATCGTATCTGATTGCCCAGGTGTACCCCGATTCGGACAGCCCCTCGCCAAGGGAGCACTTGTCTCTTTCTCAATTATAGAAGTTTGGAGACCTCTTCCCTGTTGAGGATGCCCCGCACTTCGGAAAAGCACAACAATAGTCCCTGCGATCAGGACAACGAGAACTAATATACCATTCCTGCATTTCATTCTGGACCACCTCACCAATGGTATTCGAGGGCGATTGTACCCGTGTTAGAGTACTCCCCGTTAGGCTTCTGATTAACACGTAATTTGAGAACAATCTTTATTGAGTCATCAATCTTGAAGGTCATTATGGGGGTCCAATAGATTTCTCTCATGATATCGTCCCAACTGGGCAATTGACCACTGTCCCTTACTTTATCCAAGAAGACGTTATAATCGTAGTCCACTGACAGGTAATCAATCTTCATCTCCATGTCGGAGAAGCAACCATTTCCACTCGCATGTCGTTCGCCATCCCTATGAATGTTGCTGTCCGGCCCCGTGACAACCTGACCAACCAGTAACTCCCCGATCTGTTGCAGGAGATCTTGCGTGTTGATTTCTTGGGATCGCACAAACTCGCGATATCGCATAAACTCGTCCATTGATATATTGCCGGCTATGCAACTATCATGCAGCACTTCTTCCATCTTCTCCGTCATCGCCCTCGCCCCAGTATCTCTCGCCTTAACGAGTTGCGCATCCACATCAAGACCACAGACCTCAACCAGAGAGCGCAACCATCTGAATGGAGCATTGAAGACATGCACAAACCTGTTTTCGGGTACGGGCAACCAAGGGATCATCTCGCTTGGTCGAACCTCGATCTTCTTCTCCCCATATATCGACCACCTCGGAACAAAAGTAACCCCGGTGCCAGTATCTGGGTAAGCTCCCCCAGTCGCCCGCCAGTCCGGTGTCAACCCATCGGGAATCGTCTGAGCAAACCAAGTCCAACCGTCACTCGCAAGCATCATACTGTCACTACTTGGGCTCGGAGGCATGAATTCAACCCAAGGATGTATCCCCACCCTCACCCGAGCAGTATCCGCCGAGAGGTTGTGGGAGAGCGTCACCACCACGCTATCCATCCATTCTTCCCAATTGGCGCTGTAA
>CAYHRX010000586.1:0-2431 GCA_964359075.1 uncultured Chitinophagales bacterium | reverse complement strand
AGCAGCACGATTTCCCTGAAGCTGCTACGGCCAGAGCTTGAACTGCTGTCGAAGAAAAGACCAGACTTCGCCCGGCTTCTGAGCAAGCCAACTGGGAACACTCTTCACGAAGAAGAGCGGGTATTGTCTGAGCAGCCTCCAGGTGGCTCCGGACTTGTATCGGTATCTCTCCTCGATGTCGTCCCGCAACTCGTTGAGCCGCTGTGCTGAGAGATACTTCGTTCTCACATTCGCGTGATAGCAGGTGTACTTTGAGTAATCGTGCTCGTTGGTGACGAGGCCAAGCTTCAGAAGCTCGTCGCGGATTGCCGTCTTAGGATACGGAGTCAGTATTTGAAAAAGCGGAATATCGACCTTGATCTTCAGCGCGTATTCGAGGGTAGACCAGAATGTCTCCTCCGTATCATCCGGGTAACCGAGGATGAATCCGCCGATCACGATAATGCCGTATTCCTTCAGCTCCTGTACGACGTCCGCAGCGTCAGAAGTACTAAATTGGGTGTCCTTTTTCATCGACGCCAGCATTGAATCGGACGCCCCTTCAATCCCAAGAAAGACCCATTCGACGCCTGACTCCGCCATGGCCTTCACAAGTCCGGGCGTGCATTTGATGCCGCGAACCCCGGCTTGCACGCTGTACCGAATCGAGTTCAGCTTCGCATCGGTGATCGCCTCGCAGAGGTCTTTGTAACGCGCGCCATCAAGTGTGATGTTATCATCAGCGATCATAATTGCCCTGGCGCCGCGCTCCCTTGCATCCCGTATGTCCTCAAGGACTCGCTCGATCTTGTAGGTGCGATAGGTTCGGCCATACATCTGACCGATGCTGCAAAAATTGCAGTCGTATGTACAGCCGCGGGACGTTTCAACGACGTCGGCCGGGATGCCAAAGGTGTGAAATCCCTTCTGAAGGATTCTCGCCGCCCGATTCGGAAGTGGAAGTTCATCAAGATTCAATGGAGCTGATCGAGGATTATGAACGATCGATCCATCTGAACGATAGGAGACTCCGGGGACAGCAGAACAGTCACCTCCATTGTTCCACGCCTTAACCAATTTGGCAAATGGTACTTCTCCCTCCCCTATGACTACAAAATCGATGAACCGCATATCGTCGCTTTGCAGGATCTCATCGTAGGCGACGGTGGGGTGATATCCGCCGATAACGGTCTTCGCGTGAGGATTCCATAGCTTGGCTTGGCGCGCAAGCGCAACCGCCTCGTGATACTGAAAGACCATGCAGCTTATTCCGATCAAATCCGGCTGGAAGGAGCGGAGGAGGCGTTGGAAGCAGGAACTCGCGTGATGTCCTTTTACCACAAGGTCAACGACGCGGACGTCAAAGAGAGTTCGATCAAGGCTTGCAGCTATCGAGCAAAGGCCCAGATTTGGCACTCGGGCAAGCTGCGCGAATCCGAAGATTGATTTCGGGTTGCCGACAAGCAGCACCCGTGTCTTCTCTTTGTATGGAGAAACCGGCAGGGCCATCGTAGTTCGGGCAAATTGGAAGCGCCTCCGCAATCGTCGGGCGGATCAAGCTTAGCCAGATGAGCTCCGCGGGCGATCCCCCGTACTACGTAGTAGCCGATCTGTGACCAGCACCAACGTAACTGTAGGGATCAGAGATCCGATGGTGCAACCGACCCCCGGATCGGCGTGAATGTATCGAATGTGCGGGTCAAGGACCTGCTACAACGCTCTCTTGGATCTCGCCATCCTAACTTGATGCTCAACCCAAGGATACGTGTACTTGATACCGTTCTCAAGATACACCTTTGCGCGCCAACCCAGGGAATAGATCCGATCGTTCGAGAAGTTGCGCGATTGCACGCCGACCGGTCCGGGCACGTGCTTGATGTTGATTTTCTTCCCCGCCACCTTGGAGACCGTGTTGACTAGCTCATCTACGCTCACGTATTGCGGGCAGCCGATGTTGACCGCGCCGTGCAGATCAGAGTGCATCAGCGAATAAATGCCGTCGACCATGTCGCTGACGTAGGTGTACGAGCGAATCGCCGTGCCGTCACCCCAGACCTCGATCGTACCGCCGTCTTCTGCTTCGGCTATCTTGCGGCACATTGCCGCGGGGGCTTTCTCGCGTCCCCCGACCCAGGTACCTTCGGGTCCGTAGCAATTCTGAAACCGCGCGATGCGAACCTGCATGCCGTATCTGCGCTCGTACGCCATCGCCACACGCTCCGAATAGAGTTTCTCCCAGCCGTATTCGTTATCCGGGTGAGCGGGGATCGCCTCGTCCTCCGACATCTCCGGCTCACCAGGTTTCATATCCCGATAGACACAGACCGACGAGGAAAAGAAGTACCGCGGAACACCCATTCTGGCAGCCAGGTCGGTCATATAGATGTTGATCAACGCGCTGTTGTGCATGATCTCCGTTTCGGCCGAGTGGATGAAGCCCATCCCGCCCATG
>CAYHRX010000585.1:0-2432 GCA_964359075.1 uncultured Chitinophagales bacterium | reverse complement strand
GGCATTATCCGTTCGAGAACAAAGCGCTCATCGATTCCGGTGAACAATATCCGGCCGATTTTATCTGTGAGGGCATCGACCAAACGCGTGGATGGTTCTATTCTCTTCATGCAATCAACACATTCCTCTTCAACAAGCCAGCGTACAGGAACCTGCTGGTCAACGACCTGATCCTCGACAAAGAAGGACAGAAGATGTCCAAGTCGAAGGGCAACACTGTCGATCCATTCGCAACAATGGCAAAGTACGGCGCCGACACCACCCGGTGGTACCTCGTCACAACGAGCCCGGCTTGGCGGCCAACGATGTTTGATGAAGAGGGACTAGGAGAGGTTCAGCGCAAGTTTTTCGGTACATTCGTCAACACATACTCCTTCTTCGCTCTCTATGCAAACATTGACGGATTCACTCATGGTGAGCCTGCGGTTCCTGTTGCGGAGAGGCCGGAAATTGACCGATGGATTATCTCGGCCTTGAATTCGCTCATCAAACGCTACGTCTCGTACATGGAAGCGTACGATGTTACCAAGGCAGCGCGGTGCGTGAGCGACTTCACAATAGATCAACTTTCAAACTGGTATGTTCGGAGGAACAGGAGACGGTTTTGGTCGAAGACTCGACTCGTCGAGAAGAGCGAGCAAGGTAAAGATAAGACAGCGGCGTATCAAACGCTGTACGAGTGCCTGACATCGGTCTGCAAGCTGACTGCACCGTTCGCCCCATTCCTGAGCGAAGAGATCTACCGAAACCTGAACACCGTTACCAGGCGCGACGGTGCAGTATCCGTCCACATCTCTCACTTGCCCGAAGCTGATGAACGGCTGATCGATGCAGAGCTTGAGGAGCGCATGGAGCGAGCGGAAAAAGTTGTGATGCTTGTGCGCTCGATGCGGATGAAGTCGAACCTCAAGGTGCGCCAGCCACTCAAGCGCATTATCCTTCCGATCTCGAATGAGCGTGAGCGCGAGATCGTCCACCGGATGGAGAGCGTGATCCTCGATGAGATCAACGTGAAGAAGATCGAGTATGTCACGGATGAGTCGGGGATCGTAAAGAAGTCAGCAAAGGCGAACTTCAAGTCCATCGGCCCGAAATTCGGCAAGGCGGTCCAGCAGGTTGCGCAGAGGATTAGGCAGCTCTCTGCCGCGGAGATTGGTCAGATCGAGGCATCGGGCAACCTTGAGCTTCACGTAAATGGAAGCTCGATTACCATCGGCAAAGAGGATGTCGAGATCATTCGCGAGGATATCCGGGGCTGGCTCGTTGAGTCCGAGGCCGGCCTTACTGTTGCGCTTGATACCGAGCTGACAGAGGATTTGGTGGCGGAAGGGATGGCCCGCGAGTTCGTGAGCCGGATTCAGAACCTGAGAAAGGACGCCGGCTTCCAGGTCACCGACCGCATTGCAATCTTCTACAGCGGCCCGGAGAAGCTCAGCCGCGCACTGCAAGCGATGAGCACGTATGTCAAAAACGAAACGCTTGCTGTTGACCTGTTGGATGCATTTGCACAAGGCGAGCATTCAGCAGCGCTTGATATCAACGGCGAGGAAGTTCATGTCGGAATTGAACGTCGTCCACAACGTTAACCCAAAGGAGAAGTCGACACATGGCTAAGGGATCGAAAGCAATCGTGAAATCCACCGTCGAGATCATGAAGGAACGGGCAGCAAAAGGGGCGCGGCAATTGAGGAAAGCCAAGGCAAACCTCAAGAAGGCAGTGGCCGTCCGGAACGCGAAGCTTGCCTCGAAGAAGGCCGCGGAGGACAAGATGGCCAAGCTCCTTGGTCCGAAGAAATTCACCACGGAGGAACTCAAGGCATTCAAGGAGATCATCCTTGAGAAGCGCAAGGAGACGGTGGAGGAGCTCGACACGCTGAAAGAGAGCATGATGGACGTGACCACCGGTGAATACGTGAGCGAGAGCTCCACCTACTCGCTGCACATGGAGCAGGGCACCGACGCAATGGAGCGAGAGAAGACGTTCCTGTTTGCTTCCCGCGGCAGCAAGTTCGTGATCCAACTGGATGACGCGCTGGTGCGCATTGGGGAGGGCACGTATGGCCTGTGCAAAGTCTGCCAACTGTTGATTCCGAAGGAGCGGCTTGTAGCAGTGCCGACGGCAACAACGTGCGCGGAGTACAAGAACACCGGCGTTCCCTGTGAGCGCGGTCGCATCGCGCTGGCAAAGACACGACAGAGCTGAGGGGACAATCGTGCGGGTGTTGATTCTCTCACTCCTCATTGTTATTGCCGACCAGGTCAGCAAGGTTCTCGTCAAAGGAATCTCCCTCCCCTGGCTGGGCATTTCCCTCGAAGGGATGCAGTACGGCTCCAGCAGGCAGATCGTTGGTGACTTCCTAAGGCTCACATACATCGAGAACCCCGGCATGGCATTCGGGATTGACGTCGGCGGAAAGTTGTTCCTCACCATC
>CAYHRX010000584.1:0-2436 GCA_964359075.1 uncultured Chitinophagales bacterium | reverse complement strand
CCAACCCTTATTACTATTTTTTGACCACCGACGATGGCACGGTCATTTATAGCAGCTACCATTACACGCTATGATACGCCGGTAACCGCACTCGGCTAGACGAACTCACTCCGCTCGCGACGCTCGAAACCCGACGCAGCCGTACCGTGCACTGGGAATACGACGAGCTCTATCGGCTCAAGCTGGAACACATCGAGTATTCCAACGACCCTGGTCGATTTCGCACGACATCGTACGAGTATGACGAGGTCGGGAACCGCGAGGTCATGCGCCTTGTGACCAATACCGGTAGCGCTGAGACGAGGTACGTTTACGACCATAATGATCGTCTACAGTCTGAAGGCTACACCGTGCTCGCTGGCGTCATCGAGCTGGATAACGGCGTCCGTCATGCAGTCGCGCCCCCCAAGCCGTCCAGATGGCTTAGCCGGTCCTTCGTCGCATATGCCACGCTGGCAACTGTAGTGCTGGCGGTGCCCATCGGGCTGCTGTTCCCATATGGCCGCATGAGCCGGCGAAAGAGCTGGATGCGGGTGATTTCGGCCGTGCTTGCGCCCATGTTCCTCCTGGGCCCCGTCGAATTGCACGCCGTCCAGATCGAGATCAGCGCCTGGCAGGCTGGCGCAACAGCAATCAGTGCCGCGGGCCTCGGTCAATTGGGCGATACGAACTACACATACGCTTTTGACGACAATGGAAACCTCATCAGCCGCAACGACAACGCGGGCACCATTCTGCACTACCGGTACGACGCACAAAACCGTCTCGTCGAGCTCAAGAAGAGTATTGACCCCGGATCGCCGGTTTCCCAGGCCACCTTCACATACGACGCCGACGGAATCCGCCGCGAAAAGACCGACGACACCCCCGGCGGCACGGGCGTCACCAGGTTTCTGACGGACAAGAACCGTGACTACGCGCAGGTTTTAGAAGAAAGAAACTCTGAGGATCAGCGCATTGTCCGCTACACCTACGGCGACGACCTGATCGCCCAGACTCGTGGGACGGCGCGCTCCTATTACCATTATGACGGTCAGCTTTCCGCGCGCCAGCTCACCAACGCCCCGACCTCCGGCCCGCCTAGCGTCACGGACTCGTACGAGTTCGACGCTTTCGGTGTGTAGATTGACCGCGATGGCGCGACCGTTAACAACTATCTATACACCGGTGAACAATACGACCCCAACGTCGGCTTCTACTACCTGCGGGCAAGGTATTACGATCAGGAAATCGGGCGGTTTACTACTCGCGACGATTTCCCGGGATTTCAATGGGAACCTCGTACGCTTCACAAGTACACATATGGGTATGGAAATCCAATTGACAATATCGACCCAGGCGGCCGTACAGGAATCGCAATCGGCGGATCTGGCCTAACCGTGGCGCTCCTTCTTCTTACTACGATCGCTATATTGCTAGCTATAGCAATCCCGCAAATTAGGGTAATCCCTCTCCGCCTCGGTCCTCGCAGAGACGTACATTCAATGCGACTCCAATTACAGGAGAACCGTTTTAGAGGTGCCACTGGAGAAACCCATGGCGCACCGATTCCACCTAATGGGAACTCGCCTACTCCCATAACGACTACCATGGTGCGCGGTTATTTAACTGGATTGGCCGTTCATGCAAAAACTCTTCGTTGGTTCCCGAGTCGCTACATGTCAGCCCTATTTGGTGCTATCATAGAAATGAGTGTTAGAGTTGGCAAATACCCTCCTCTCGGCATTAGTGGCCGGGTGAATATATCCATTCCGTTTCCAATGGGTGAGAACACTTACAGGTTAGATCTTGAGAACATACTTGGACACAACCTACGTTTGTAATAACAAAGCGAGGTATACTCTTGAGCTTTCTACTGCGCAACATCATCAAAGACGCTATCTCCGATGACCCTGCAACCTTCGAGCTGGCAACGCTTCAACTCGCGGATTTATTGGAGCTCAGTTGGAGAAATATAACGATATGTGGATTTGCAAATAAGCTCGATTACTATGGACAACACATTCCCGAAGAGCTGCTTAAACGCCCCCTTAGTAAGGCGGAGCAGCTGGAAATTATAGAGGCGCTTTTTGCCCATCTTGCACGGTATCCTAATAGAGGGGACTTGCTTTGGGTTGTCTCCAAGGCAACGGGCGATCTTGGGCTGGCCCGGTTGATTGAGTTCGTAGGCAATGCTGGTGAACAACTTGAGACCGATACAGCGTCTATGGTCATTCATGCCTTGAGCTGCATGATCAGTTTGCATCCAAGCGACAATGAGAAAGACGAACTTACGAGTATGGCAGGTTTCTCTGCGACCAGCAAGTTTGTGCAGCGATGGATGAGCGCGGCTGACACAAGACTCAAGGAAGGGGCCCGCTCACTTGCACGCACGTTCACAACGTATGGAATTGTTTTATAAATTATGAACAGTTAAGGGTGTTCTTCCAACTCATT
>CAYHRX010000583.1:0-2440 GCA_964359075.1 uncultured Chitinophagales bacterium | reverse complement strand
GACTTGTGCTCGTGAATTACATCCAGCCCGGTACGCGGCTTGCGGCGGAGTCGAGGGAGAAGCTGATGGTCGAGTTCCAGGGGGGCATGCAGGAGAAGCTGCAGATGGAGACTTCAGTCGATATTGTTGATATGATCGTGAAGATTGTGGCTACGAATCCGATTACTGCGATGGCCAACGGGGAGATGCTGCAGATTATCTTCTTCGCAATCATGGTGGGCGCCTGCCTGACAATGATAACCAAACAGAAATCCGAGCACGTCGTCGGTTTCTTCGATGGGTTCAGCGACCTGATGATCAAAATGGTTGATCTGATCATGAAGATTACCCCGTTTGGCGTGTTTGCTCTCATCTCCGCAACGGTGGGGGAATTCGGGTTTGAGATTCTGGAAACTCTCGCGTGGTATGTTGCCACGCTTGTGATCGGGTTGCTGCTGCATCAGTTCATTACGCTCGGCGCGTTGGTGAGGGTGTTCGGAGGGATGAACCCGTTGCATTTCTTCCGGGGGATCAAAGAAGTAATGCTGATCGCCTTTAGCTCAAGCTCCAGCGCGGCAACGTTGCCCATAAACATGGAGTGCTGTGAAAAGAATCTTGGAGTCCCCAAACAAATCACGAGCTTCGTCCTGCCGCTGGGCGCAACGGTGAACATGGACGGCACGTCGATGTATCAGGCGGTGGCAACGGTGTTCATCGCCCAGGTCTACGGTGTTCATTTGGACCTTGCTGCACAGCTCACCATCATCTTCACGGCGTTACTCGCATCAATCGGAACGGCGCCCGTGCCCGGCGTTGGCATCGTCATGCTCATCATCGTCCTGCGGTCGGTACACGTCCCGGAGGAAGGCATCGCCATCATTCTCGGCGTGGACCGGATACTCGATATGCGCCGCACTGTGCTTAACGTTTCGGGAGATGCCGTTGTTGCGGTAATCATGGCGAAGCAAGAAGGCCTCCTCGGCAAGGAGAACCTGGACGCAGTATGATTGTCCCCATCGGCAACATAGTAATTGGCGACCGTAGCCCGCTGGTTCTCTTCGCGGGACCATGTGTCGTCGAAAGTCGCGACATGGCTCTCCGAGCTGCTGAGCATGTCAGGAACACCGCAGCGAAGCACTCAACGCCCGTGGTCTACAAGTCATCCTATAAGAAAGCGAATCGGACAAGCGGCAACTCGTTCGTCGGCATCGGCATGGATGAGGCGCTGAAGATTCTGGGAGAAGTGAAGAAAGAACTGGGCCTCCCGATTCTGACAGACATTCATACAGAACAGGAAGCTCCTGCCGCAGCGGAGGTTGCTGATGTTCTTCAGATCCCCGCCTTCCTCTGTCGTCAAACCGACTTGCTGCAGGCTGCCGGAAGAACCGGAAAGGTTGTCAACATTAAGAAGGGACAGTTCCTTGCTCCCGAAGATATGAAGCATGCGGCCGACAAGGTGAGGGAGACGGGGAATAACAACGTGCTTCTCACTGAACGCGGAACGACATTCGGCTATCACAACCTCGTCGTGGATATGCGATCCCTGAAGATCATGCACGACCTCGGCTATCCGGTGGTGCTGGATGCAACGCACTCGGTGCAGTTGCCCGGAGCGGACAAGACCGCTGCACAGACAGGGGGACAGCCTGAGTTCATCTTCCCACTTGCCCGCGCCGGCGCGGCTGTCGGGATCGACGGACTGTTCGTTGAAGTGCATCCGAACCCTGCAGCGGCGCTGAGCGATTCGGCGAGTCAGCTGAAGCTGGACTTGCTGGATGATCTGCTTCGCCAGGTGACACAAATTGATCGACTTGTGAAGAGCTACTGATGGGCGACAGGAAGAAACTTGCAAAGAAACTCAAGCGCATCAAAATGCTGTTGCTTGATGTAGATGGCGTATTGACGGATGGAGGAATCCTTTATTCCGCCAATGGCGTCGAGATGAAAAGGTTCAATGCTCATGACGGCTATGGGGCTATCAGAGCCAGAGAGCATGGCTTGAGGCTGGCTGTTATCAGTGGAAGGCAGACCCCCATCGTGGATGTCCGCGCACGGGAGATGCAGATTGACGATGTCGTCCAGAATGCCACCGACAAGGTCGCAGCGATGGAGGAGCTTCGGCGTCGCTACGGGCTTGAGGTTGATGAGGTCGCATTCATTGGCGATGATCTGTTTGACCTTCCGTTGTTGAAGGCTGTTGGGTTCTCCGCTGCGCCGAGCAACTCATTGCGCGATGTACAGAAGGCAGTGGACTATGTTACCAAAGCCGCCGGTGGTTATGGTGCGGCCCGCGAGCTTATCGATTTGATTATTGAGTATCAGTCGCAAGCGTAGTTGGTGTTGTAGAACGATTCGCGGGGAGTGTTGCTCTACAACTTCTGGGACAGCCCACAATTGCCAAGAGTCCCTCATGGTTGGTGAGAAAGCGACAGCAGTGTACCCACGCAACCTGCGTTCAAAG
>CAYHRX010000582.1:0-2441 GCA_964359075.1 uncultured Chitinophagales bacterium | reverse complement strand
CAGTAATAATTCGTATACGAACATCTCTACGTTCCATGGTGGACCTGCGATTATGCATACCGGGGATGCGGTGTTCCCCGATCTCAACAACGCAATCAGCGGAACGTTTGATGGCCGCAGTTCCGATCCGGGCAACGTCGAGCACTATACCGTTAGGCTTGTGAATCAGAACGGCGTGTTATTTTTTGAGTCCGAGGTCAAAAATGTTGCTGGCACCGGCTCCGGGGCAATCACCGCGATCGACATCAACAACAGTGGAATCGCAACACCGACGACTGTTAGTCTGACGGGTGTTACAGTTCAGGACATCACCAACGCATCTGCTGGAGGTCAGGGGATAGTTATTCGAGGAAGCGCTGGGAATGATGTTATAGTGGTAAATAACGTTACCATAAACAATCTCACCGGAAATTCTGCCGCTACTCCTGTCCGGGGGATCTTTTTCGCTGACACACCAGGATCCGATAACGTGAACGTCAGCGACGTTCTCATCACCGGCATCACCAACAACTCCAGCACAGGGGCGGCGAGAGGGATCGAGATCATTGGGGGAGCATCTGATAGCGACGAGCTGGTTAGTCTTGGGCCTGATACACTCAAGAACATCTTGGGGGCCATTGCAGAAGCCATTATGGCTCGTCGATTGGCTTCTACAACTTACAGCAACACGTTTATCAACGATGTCACGAGCACGGTGGGCGGCAATGGCTCCGCCACTGCAGTCGTCATAGACAACTCCACTCTCACAGGCTCGAATACAGTTACCATCACGTTGAGCAAGATTAGTGGGACAAGCAGTCCAGGAGGAACCGCCAAGGGTATCTCCGTCATGGGCAACGGGCAGACAGATGTGGACATTTCAGAAAACACAGTCCAGGATGTGCAAACACTACCGACATCGAACCCTGCGGCGGCGCGAGGAATTGTTGTTGATAACGTCCAAACGGCGACAATAACGGGGAACCAGGTCAGTGGCGTTCAAACTCAGAGCGCTACAGGCGGAGAAGCAACGGGCGTTTTCATACACAATTCCCCTAAGCAGGTGCTGATTAACAACGCTATCAACATGATCGGTCTGATACCCGGTGTCTTTCAGGGAGTCATCAATCTAATCACTACTATTATTGATGAGAATTCCCCCTCCTTTGGATTGGACAGGGGAACGTCAGATACCGTTAGGGTTGACTTCAATACCGGGCGGGTGGAATCACAGAACCCGAACATCACCACCACCTGCCTTAATCTCAGCTCGCCAGGGACGGTAAACCATGTCCGAAACAATGTGTTTGCAAACTTCAGTCCTGACCAGACCGGTAGCAACACGCACTCAGTTATCGTTGCTCCGGCAAATACATCCCTCGGCGCTCCTGGCTCGTTTGCTGACAGGAATGTCTATCATGTGCGGAATCAAGGCAATGGTATCGTCGTAAGAGGGCCAACACAAAACCATACGTCCCTTGCTGGGTGGAGGACGGTATCAGGACAGGACCCCAACTCATTTGGTCACGATCCTCAGTTTGTGTCAGCAAGTGATCTGCACATCAACCCGAGTGCTCGATCTCCCGTCTCCAATAATGCCGTGCCAATCACAGGCATCACGACAGACATCGATGGCGACCCACGCAATCCAACCACGCCTGACATTGGTGCAGATGAAGGGAACTTCACAACGCTGCTCGTGAATGATGTCCGTCCCTTCGCATTCATAAGTCCGGTGAATGGACAGGAATTCGGGATGAATAGTCCATCACACCTCAAGCATCGTTTTCAAATCCAGGCGCAGCGGATCAGTCGGGGTTCATTGGACGCTTCATCGTTCAGGGACCGGCTCCCTCGACCACCGAAGTGTACAACCAGACAACGTCACTGACACTCGCCGCCGGGTCATTCCCGGTGACCGCCACTTTCCCGGTGACTTCGCTCGGAGTCTCCGGCACATACACAATGCGGGCGCGAACAGAATTGCCCGGCGATGAAGACCCATCGAACGATGAGATGGCAGGAACATTCAATGTTCTTGCGCCGCTTGTGGGTGGAACGTACCAGGTCGGCATGGGACAGCCTTCTCCTTTCAACACGCTTGACGGTGCGATCAACCGATTGAATGTCGGTGGTATAGCTGGTCCCGTGACGCTTCAGCTTACTGACGGGATATACACCCTGACAATTGCGCCGGAGATCAAAGACATCCCCGGCAACAGCCTTACTAATCCCGTAACAATCAAGCCCGCATCTGGTGGGTTGCAGCCAATTGCCACAACGATAACGGGCAATGTCCTTAACGCGCTCATCAAGTTTACCAACGCGAAGAATATCATTATCGATGGCTCAGCTTCTGGGGGAACTGACCGCAGTCTCACAATCATAAATACAAGTACCGGATCACCGACAGCGGGATTCTGGTTATCCAGTACGGGCGCAGGTGGTGGTTGCCAGAACAT
>CAYHRX010000581.1:0-2449 GCA_964359075.1 uncultured Chitinophagales bacterium | reverse complement strand
CACTTCTCAACCAGGTCTACGGCAAACTTGCTGACGGGGCGGAACGGATTGTCGTTGATTTCACTTCCTTTAACAACGGGAATATACTCGTCAAGAAGACTGGGGAGTGCTCGAATGATTCTCGATTTGGCTTGGCCGCGAAGACCAAGCAGGATGATGTCGTGCTTTGCGAGGACCGCATTGACGATGGCGGGAATGACGGTCTTCTCGTAGCCGATGATGCCGGGAAAGAGAGACTCGTTGTTCTTCAGCTTGCGTATCAGGTTGTCACGCAGCTCATCCTTTACCGGCTTGACGTTGTAACCGCTCTTGCGAAGTTCGCCAAGTGTCGTCGGTCTATTCATGGTCCCTCATTCCAAAGTACGTGTGAGTCAATGTACTCGCTTTCATTCTGAAAATCAAACGGTGCTGTCATGCCGCTCGTTGCAAATGCGTCCCAAAATTGGTACCATGTGCTGCATGGTGGATGCAATTCATAAAACACTTGTCATCCGATTTAGTTCCGTTGGCGACATCATTCTCTCTTCACTCCTGGTTCGGGCGCTGCGCAAGAGGTTTCCTTCTTCCACAATTGACTTCCTCGTCAAGTCAGAATATGCCGCTCTCATCCAACACAATCCAAATATCTCCCGTGTCATCGAATTCCCTGCCGTCGGGAAGTTCAGCGAGCTGAGACGATTACGCACTGCGATCCAGAGGACCGGCTATGACTTGATCGTCGACATTCACGACAGCATCCGGAGCAGATACCTGTCCTTCGGCCACCCGCGAATCGCCCGGATCAACAAGCGCAAGGTCGCACGTTTCCTGCTGGTGAAAATGAAATGGAATGTGTACGAGTGGTTCGGTGGAGCGCCGGGCGTGGCAGAGCGCTACCTCGAAACGGTGAACGACCTTGGTGTTGAGAGCGATGGTACGGGTCTGGAGGTGTTCATTCCGGAGAGTGCATCCGAGAATGTCGGGCGGCTTCTCCACACGGCAGGAATCCGCGAAGACAGCGCAGTCATCGGCGTCTGCCCGTGTGCACGGCATAACAATAAGATGTGGCTGAAGGAGCGCTTCGCCGAGGCTGCAGCAGCTCTCGCGCGTGAATATCAAGCGGCGGTGTTGATTTTCGGGTCAGGCGATCAGGAAGTCCAGCGGTGTGACGAAGTGAAACAAATGATTGAAGCACAATCGGGAGCAACCACGGTTCTGAACCTTGCCGACCGGATTTCCCTCCCGGAAACAGCGGCGATGATGGATCGGTGCTTTATTATATTGACAAACGATTCCGGCCTGATGCACCTCGCTGCAGCGCGGAAACGCAAGGTCGTTGCAATCTTCGGTCCAACAGTGCGGGAGCTGGGATTTTTTCCCTATGGAACAACCAGCACGGTGATTGAGGATGTTTCTCTCCCCTGCCGGCCGTGCACACACATTGGCTTGCCCGGCTGTCCGAAAGGACATTTCAAATGCATGCACAGCATCTCGACGCAACAGGTTGCTTCCGCCGCACGTGTGCTGCTGACGAACGAGATCCGTTGATGAAGCAGTTCTGGAAATACCTCTACAGTTTTCTGGTCATCCCCCTATTCTGGGCATCGCTGCGGCTTCTGGGCTTGCTCAACAGAAAAGTACGCCGGGGCATTAGAGGCAGGAGTGGGCTTTTCGATTCACTCAGAGCTCAAGTACAGCGATTGGCCTCAGGGAAGCGTGTGTGGTTCCACTCATCGTCGCTGGGAGAGTTTGAACAGGCAAAGCCAATTATTGCCGAGCTTAAGAGACGTCATCCGGATGTCCGTGTCATCGCCAGCTTCTTTTCACCGTCAGGATATGAGCACTCGAAGAAGTACCCTCTTGCTGATGTCATCACCTATCTGCCGTTCGATACGCAGAGGAGCGCCCGTGAGTTCATCGACATCATCCGTCCTCACGCAGCAGTGATGGTTCGGTATGATGTGTGGCCGAACCATATCTGGGAGCTGGAGCGCCGACGCATCCCTGCGTTGATCGCAAACGCTACAATGCGCAGGCAAACACGGCGACGCATTCCGGTTGTGCGCGGCTTCCATCACTACATCTACAATGCCCTTACCGACATCCTCACGGTGTCATGTGAGGACGCCGAAGTATTCGGGGCCTTCGATCTCACCAACCCTACCATCACCACAATCGGCGACACCCGTTACGATCAGGTAAGCATACGAAGTGCCGAGGCAAAGCGGCGCCACATTATTCCGGAGAGCATCCTCGCAGGCAAGAGTGTGATTGTTGCGGGAAGCACCTGGCCGGAGGATGAAAATGCGGTGGTGCCGGCTGTACTTCGGCTGCAGGAAGAGGTCTCAGACCTCCTCCTTATCCTCGTGCCGCACGAGCCAACCCTCGAGCACATTGACAACCTTGAACAGGATCTGGGAGGGAGGACAACGTTCATCCGGCTCTCGGCGATGAATGAGTACAAGGGAGA
>CAYHRX010000580.1:0-2454 GCA_964359075.1 uncultured Chitinophagales bacterium | reverse complement strand
ACATGAAGGAGCAGGGCATCACGTGGTTGGGCAAGATGGAGGTTGAGCCGCATCCGATGTACGAAGGGCGTCGCACACCGCTGAAGCAACTGACAAAGCGTCTTGGTGTAACGGAATATGATCGTCCTTCAGAATTCATTGCCGATGGATTGAAACCGAAGGCTGTTCAAATCCCTCTTCTCCAACACGTTGGCGCGCCGGCGACACCAGTTGTTCGTGTTGGTGAGAGGGTGCAGAGGGGTCAGTGCATCGGTGAAATCCCTGATAGCCAGCTTGGAGCGAGAGTGCATGCGAGTATCAGC
This sequence comes from uncultured Chitinophagales bacterium, assembly GCA_964359075.1. Taxonomy (GTDB): domain Bacteria; phylum Bacteroidota; class Ignavibacteria; order UBA10030; family UBA6906; genus UBA11986. The sequence continues at coordinate 2,152 of CAYHRX010000580.1, read as the reverse complement.
GGGGTGGTGAGAAGAGTTGGTGAATCCATTCTTATTCAGCACGAATGACACGGAAACGACGCGAATATTTGTGTCAATCTGTGCTTCTTCTGTGCCATCCGTGGTTTCATTCTCTGAGGAATGTTCATGACGAAAAACTCGATCGGCTTGATTGAGCTGGGCAGCATTGCTGCCGGATATGAAGTTGCCGATGCGATGCTGAAGGCGGCGGACGTGGAGATACTTCTCTCGCGCTCGATTTGCTCCGGCAAGTACATGGTGCTCATTGGCGGGGATGTTGCCGCTGTGAAGGCCAGCGTTGATGCCGGGGCGACGATCGGGCGAGGGTGCGTCATTGACACGTTTGTTATCCCCAACGTACATGCGTCAGTGTTCCCGGCAATTGCCGGTGCAGCGCAGGTCGAGAGCTTTGACGCGTTGGGGATCATCGAGTCATTCTCTGTGGCATCACTGATCGAAGGCGCAGACGCGGCAGTGAAAGCTGCCCGGGTAGAGTTGATTGAGATCCGTCTTGCAATGGCGTTGGGGGGAAAAGCGTTTTGCACTTTGACCGGCGACGTTGCTGCAGTGAAAGCAGCAGTGGATGCCGGTGCGGCTGCCGTGGCAGAGAAAGGCTTGCTCGTCAACAAGGTTGTGATCCCTCATCCGAGAAAAGAACTGCTGAAAGAGATCGTATAGCACACACCACTACCACGAGGAATCGTTCATGACCGAATCCAAACCAAAGAGCTTGATGGGATCATTCCCCGCCGTCTTCTGGACTGCAAATGTAATGGAGCTGTTCGAGCGCGGCGCCTACTACGGGATGAACTCCGTTCTGGCAATCTATCTCACCGATGCAATTTCGGAAGGCGGACTCGGCTTTTCGGAACAATCGGTTGGCTTTCTGCAAGGGCTTATTTACGCGCTCACATACATCATTCCCATATTGGGTGGTGCGCTTGCGGACCGCTATGGCTACCGCAAGATGCTTCTCATTGCATTCTCCTTCCTGGCCGCTGGGTATTTTATCACCGGCAATATGAGTATGTACGGCGCTGTCTTTGCAAGTCTTCTTCTCATGGCGACGGGCGCTGGACTCTTCAAGCCAATCATCAGCGGAACGATTGCACGGACAACAACCGAAGAGAACTCCGGCTTTGGGTTTGGCGTGTACTACTGGATGATCAACCTTGGCGCATTCCTCGCGCCACTGTTCGTCAGCTATCTGAAAGGATTCTCATGGAGCTATGTGTTCATCGCGTCGTCGGTGTACTGCGCGTTGATGTTGATTCCGACCATCTTCATCTATCGTGACCCGCCGAGACCCGAGAGCACAAAGACACTCAAGGAAGTCCTTGGTAGCGCCGCGATGGTGCTTGGTGATGCGCGGTTCATGTTGATGATCTTCGTCTACTCGGGTTTCTGGATTCTGTACTTCCAGAATTTCGGGTCTGTACTTTGGTTCCTCAGGGACTTTGTCAACACCGCGCCCATTGATGCGGCGTTCATGTCACTCGGCATTCCATTGAAGTTCGACGCTGAACACGTTACGGTCGTCAATGCCGGCACAATCATTCTGCTCCAGGTGGTGGTGAGTCGCATTGTGAAGAACATTGCGCCGCTGCCAACGATGGTTGGTGGAATCATCATAGGCGCCCTCGGCTTTGTTTGTCTGGCGTTCGCCTTCAACATCTGGATATTCGTCCTTGGCATCGCGGTATTCTCAGTCGGAGAAATGACAGCGCATCCAAAGTATTACAGCTTCATCGGGCTGGTTGCCCCTTCCGACAAGAAAGCAGTGTATATGGGATATGCATTTCTCTACGGCGTGATTGGGAGTTTGATCGGCTCGAATCTCGGCGGCGTGATGTATGAGGCGATGTTGAAGCCTCTCGTTGGTCAAACAGGGATTGAGAATGAGCTCCGCAACTTCTGGTTGATTTTTGCAGGACTCGGGGTGCTGGCTACAGGAGGGCTCACACTCTACAATCGTTTCTTCGCCGAAGATACGCCTCACACAAACAGTCGGGCCCGTCAGATCATGATGGGCATATACTCTCTGCTTGTGGTACTTGGCGGATGGTTCTTCTATGATTCGGCTTTTGGCGGAGAGACGGTTGCGTACAAAACCATGGTGCAGGCAACGATTATGACTCTGATTGGTGCTGGA
>CAYHRX010000579.1:0-2457 GCA_964359075.1 uncultured Chitinophagales bacterium | reverse complement strand
CGCCGCGCCTTGCAGATGGGAGGTGTCATGGATATTCATTCTGCGGCAGGAAAGGGTACAACGATAACTCTTTCGGTCAAAAATCACGCGAACGCGTAATATCAAAACTGATTCGCTTCATTTATCTTTCGTCTTACATCAAAAAATGGCATTGAACTCTTCTGCGCCGCTTTTACCGGAACAACGCACGGTTTGGATCGTTGAGGACGACGATCGATTCGGCAACCAGCTTGCCAGTCTTATTAATTTGAGCGAGGTGTTTACATGCGAGCGGGTGTTCCGTGCGTGCGAGCCTGCATTGGAGTGTCTTCAAACTGAGATTCCTCCTGATATCGTGTTGATGGATATCGGACTTCCGGGAATAAGCGGCATCGAGGGCATCCGTCGTATCAAGGCAATTGCTCCTGCAGTGCAAGTGGTTATGCTGACCGTCTTTGAAGATACGGATAGTATCATCCAAGCCATCGGCGCCGGTGCCGCCGGATATCTTCATAAGGGTTCATCGTTCGACGTAATTATCGAATCGCTGAAGTCGATGCTTGAAGGCGGGGCTCCCATCAATCCGCAAATCGCTCGGAAGGTGCTCGATATGTTTGCGCGCTTCTCCGCTCCGCCAAGCGACTACGGACTTACAGTCAGAGAAAAAGAAGTCCTGGGCCTTCTCGTTGAAGGTCTCGCCAAGAAACAGATTGCTGGCAGGCTGTTCGTATCGTTTAACACGATTGACAAGCACGTCCGCAACATCTATGGTAAGCTGCAAGTTCAGTCACGCGGCGGAGCCGTAGCAAGGACGCTGAAAGAACATTTGCTCTAGCAGGTTGCAGAAAAACTGGAAATAGCGCGTCATTGCGAGCGGAGCGAAGCAATCTCATCCTTGAATTGACGCTGAAAATCGAGATTGCTTCGGCAAAAAACGCCTCGCAATGACATGTCAAAATAGTTTTTCAGCAACCTGCCTAGTTTCTCAATCTCGCTTCTTGCCTCTCCTACAAAAAATCACGCGTTCGCGTACTTTCACAAGGTTATTCCTTCCTCTATATTGTTCCCACACTATTCTCACCTCTTCATTCAATGTTCTTTGAGGTTCATATGATTCCACGCAGCCTGTTTCTCGTTTCTATCATTCTCATTTCCAACTTGTACGCGCAAATTCCGCGTACACTCTCGTACCAGGCTGTACTCACGGATAATGCCGGCATACCAAAGCCTGACGGAGCCTATGCCGTGACGTTCCGTCTGTATGCTGCCGCGAGCGGCGGCGGCGCATTGTGGACAGAAACTCAGACACTGCAGGTGAGGCGAGGACTTTTCAGCGCCGTTCTGGGAAGCGTTACACCGATCGGAACCAATCTGACATTCGCCCAACCGTACTGGCTGAGTCTTCAAGTCGCACCCGATCCGGAGATGTCTCCCCGATTGCCGCTTACATCAGTTGGGTACAGTTTTAACGCGATGAAAGCGGACTCTGCCCGATACTCGCAGGGGACTGTCGCACCAGCTCCGCTGGCACTCTCAGCGGCTGTCAACAGCCCCAATTATGTGCTTTCGAGTACGGCTACCGGAACAGGCGGAGGAATTCTTGGCATAAGCGATAATGGAATCGGGGTAGTCGGCTTGTCCACGGGAACTTCAGGGATCAAATATGGGGTTGCCGGCAACTCATCGAGTCCTGACGGTTTCGCCGTGTCCGGAAGGAACCTGGCTACAGCAGGAAATGCAGTTGGCGTTATCGGTATAACAAATTCCTCAACTGGGTGGGGGGTTTATGGTAGTGGCGGTTCAAATGGAATCGGGATAGTCGGCCAGTCCTCGGGAACTTCAGGGATCAACTATGGGGTTGCCGGCAACTCATCGAGTCCTGACGGCTTCGCCGTCTCCGGATGGAACCTGGCTACCACAGGGAATGCGGTTGGCGTTATCGGTAAAACAAGTTCCTCAAACGGTTGGGGGGTTTTTGGGACTGCAGGCGGCTCAAATAGTGTCGGAGTAGTTGGAGTGGGGGTGACGGGAGTGCGGGGTGGAAGCTCATCGTCTACAGGACACGGCGTCTGGGGCGAAGGATTCAATGGGGTTGTTGGAAAGTCATTCGTCGTCAATGGAGTAGGTGTGTATGGAGAGGCGGCCACCAATCTAAATGGGTGGGCGGGGTTTTTCGATGGCAGAGTGGCAACGAAGGCGCTACATATCCTTGGGGGCGGTGACCTTGCGGAACCATTTGACACCGAAACCGATGACGTTGTAGAGCCGGGTAGCCTCGTTGTTATTGATGCCTTGAACCCGGGAAAGCTCAAAGTAAGTGAACTGCCATACGATGCAAAAGTTGCGGGAATTGTCAGTGGCGCTGGTGGAGTGAAGCCGGGAATTACGCTCCAGCAGGATGGCGTTCTCGAAGGAAAGACTCATGTTCCCATAGCCGGACGAGTGTACTCTAAAGCAGATGCTAACGAGCCGCCCATT
>CAYHRX010000578.1:0-2458 GCA_964359075.1 uncultured Chitinophagales bacterium | reverse complement strand
CAGCGCCCTTCTCGGCCGTATCCATAATGCTCCGCGTAGGCGAGGTGACGACCATGCCCTCGCGCACCCAGCGTTCTCCTGGTTCGAGCGGTCGGCCTGTTGTATGGATCTTCACCCTAGGGATCGATGGCAGGCTGCGCCGGGAACGAGAGACGGTGAGGTGGACCGCATCCGGAATCACATCGCTCAGGTCCAGCAGATCGAGCGCGCTCTCGTGCGAGACGACAGTAACATCCTTCCCCACCGCGAGCCACGCCGCGAGGACGTGCTCTCGGGGAGAAGATGGGTACTCACTGAGACGGTAGAGCCCATGCCGGATGCGGATGAACCGACCGCTCTTCACGTGGTGCGAGAGCAGGGCCCGACTGAATCCGCACCCGCGGGCTTGCTCGGCCGTGAAGTAGCCGGCCTGCCCGGACGCGATGTGAAAGAGGCACGTGCGGTCTGGCCTCGTGGCAGAATGGGATGGCGCATCGGCTATTACTTCGTCGTTCATATGCTAAATAATACTTGACTTTTCCGAGACATGCAAGGTTAATGTAAATCGACATTACGCGATCGGACTGCCAAAGGGTTGCGTGTCGCTGCCCACTTACATCGTCGTTTTCCCTTTTCTGGCGTCCCGGCAGGTTGCGTTTACGCCTTCCCGTAGTGTGCGGAGATCCGGTCTTGCCTTTTCAAAACGAACAATCGCAGCCAAGTGTAGTGCCTCTGCATCCCAGCGATGGTATGCTTCGAACATACGGCATACAGACAACGGGAGGGGCAAATGTTCTGGTCGATACTTGCGCAGTTTCTTTCATTCTTGCTCGACCTCGCCTTTGTCCGGCGCCGATTCGATCGGGCGAAGGACGTGGAGATCCTCGTGCTCCGGCATCAACTTCGTGTCCTGCAACGTAGATTACCTCACCCACCGCGTCCCTCCAGGTGGGAAAAGCTAGCCCTGGCCATCCTGGCGATCAGGCTCAGAGACCTGGCACGAGGGCTCCGTATCCCTTGGACCCAGAGCATTCTGCTCTTCCAACCAGACACAATCCTCCGTCGGCACAGGCAACTCGTCCGTCAGAAGTGGACCTTCTGCCAGCGCAGGACGCCAGGGAGACCAAGCATCGCCGGTGATATCGAGGATATGATTGTGCAACTGGCAGGTGAGAATCCTCGTTGGGGCTACAGTCGGATCCACGGCGAGCTATGCAAGCTGGGATTTGACGCCGGACGGTTCACCGTGCGCGACATCCTCAAGCGCCACCGCATCCACCCGGCACCGCAACGGGGTCCGCAGTCGGGTTCGTGGCGGGCCTTCCTCGGCCACTACCGCCACCAGATGCTGGCCTGTGATTTCTTCACGGTGGAGACGCTTTTGTTGCGGACTGTGTATGTGCTCTTCTTCATCGAGTTGGGCCGCCGCCGCATCCATCTTGTTGGTTGCGCCACACACCCCAACTTGGCTTGGGTGACCCAACAGGCCAGGCAGCTCAGTTGGAACGTCCAGGACGGCACGCTCCCGGTTCGCTTCCTTATCCACGATCGCGATACCAAGTTCTGCCCCGCGTTCGATACCGTGTTCAGGAGCGAGGGTGTTGAGATCATCCGCACACCCTACCGGGCCCCCAACGCTAACGCAGTGGCCGAGCGCTGGATTCGCTCAGTTCGAGAGGGATGTCTGAACCACTTGGCCATCCTGAATGAACACCACCTTCAGCGTGTGCTTGTGGAGTACGGGGACCATTTCAACCGTCGGCGGCCTCACCAAGGACTCAACCAACAGTGTCCAATACCCGTATTGCAGCATCCAGGCAGGAGCCGTGTCCATCGGCGGGACGTGCTTGGTGGTATAATCCACGACTACTACCGTGAAGCAGCCTAGCAGTTTGGTTTTTCGCACACTACGGGGTGGGCGCTCTTGGCCAACTCGTTGATGTGCGCCCCCCGGCAAGGATATGGCTCAGCAACTCGATCATCTTGTCGGCAGGACTGTGCACGATCATTTTCATCTTGAAAGGTACATGTTCGATTGCGTTGACCAGCCCGATCTGTTCACCAAATCGAGCGTAAGCGATGAGCAAAGCATGTTCGGTAACTGTCAATGATTGATCCTGGTGTGCTAGAATCATCTCGGTGCTCCTTTCTGGAAGCTGGATTGGGATTGTCTCCCTACCAGATTAACAGATGGAGCGCCTTTCTTTCCCAGCGAAAGGATCATTCGGCCTGCATTCGCAGGAAAGTTACGTGAACTGTTACGCTCGCCCAGTGGCACGTGTCAACTCAAATGAAAATGTTACCGAAGGGGGATGATTCACTCATTTGATAATGTTACCGAGCTAGTGCCTCTTCGTCCTCGTTCAGTTGATCAACAGAGACATCATCTCGGTCTGCTAAGTCCACGATCTCATCCAGTTGCTGGTAGATCTCCCTGCGGAGCTGCCTGGGGTTGATGCTCTGCCGGAGAGCAGCGAGT
>CAYHRX010000577.1:0-2462 GCA_964359075.1 uncultured Chitinophagales bacterium | reverse complement strand
GTTTGTGCTCCCTAAGGAAAACGCGCATTGGGCTGGCGGTTGCGCAATGTTGCTCATGGGCTCTAAACAGGCAAACGACGGCTTGGGCGCAGGATGCACTGATCTACGTGTTTTCCCCCTGCGGACAGGCGGTGCCTTGCGGAGATTGCTTCTAAACAGGAATCTCGACACATTCAATCAGTTGCTCATCAAAACACACGTTATCATTGTGTTCCGTTGGGGGCACAACCGTTTCGTCCCTGAAACACGGTGGTAGATACGCTACTATCTCGACTTTCTTGGGGAGGCCACCATGGGCTTCAGGGTGAAGCTCAAACATTGGCTGGTTGCTGGTTTGTCTATCCTCCCTCTACTCCTTCCCTTGTCAGCCTCGTACCGACTCACGCCCCAATGCTCTCACGCGTTCTTATCCATCTCAGTCGGCTTGTCTTCGCAGCTTCACTCTCGCTTGGGTTTCTGAGGATCTACCACAGTGACGGAGGCAATGAACAGCGAGCAGGCTCTTTTCACCGATGAGCGATTGGTTGACTGCTTACAACGGACAAACGGCTCATCCCTAAAGGAGATGCTGGAGACAACCCAAGGCAGGCTCATCACCATGTTGACATTGAGGTATGTCGGGAGGGAGTGAGCCGGGAATCTGCCATGAGGAAAGATGCATGTTATACGATTTTTGTCTTGATTTTGTTGTGCGTGTGAGTTAATTTCACACATGAACTTGGTATACGCCCTGCGCCCCACCTTCCCGGATCGATTCGACGAGTTTCAGGTCTTCGGACTTCCTTTTGAGACGGCTGTACAAAACAATCAATCACACACATTCCAAGGAGGTATGCCATGAGGATAGCGTTACGATCGTTCTCGTTGCTGTTGTTCCTGGCGACGTTTGCATTTTTTGCGGCGAAGGACTTTGACCCGGAGGGCGGGAATCTGAAAGGTGCGCTCAAAGGTCCCGAGCTGGAGCAGTGGTACTTCAAACAATGGCACTATCCGTACGGGAACGTCCTCCCTCCCGAGATGACTCAAAGGATGTGGGAGGAAGTGCAGAACACGCCTTCCGAGAATGATTTCGGAAACAGCCTTGCAACCTCATGGACGTCCCTTGGCCCGTATGGGATGAACGTGCCGGGAGGTGCCAAGTACAGCGGAAGAATCCTCGACATCGAGGTTGACGGTACGCCGACCACAAGGCTTGCCGCTGCGAGCGGTGGCTTGTGGGGGTTTTTCTTGTTTTTCCCTGTCGGTTTTACCACGTCGCTTTCAAGTCAGGCAATCGGGACTTTTGATTCCGATCCAACGAACGAGCAGATTATCTTTGTTGGAACAGGAGAACCGTACCAGCGTGGCGGCACGGGGATGTGGCGTACGGCCAATCGGGGGGACACATGGACATACGTTTCTCTTTCACCAACTCCGAGTGGGTTCTACCGCATACGTTTCAACCCCGGCAGTTCTTCGATCATCCATGCGGTATCACCCTCCGGCTATTATCGCTCCACAAATTCTGGAACGTCGTGGGTTCGAACACTTACCGGCGATGCGACTGATCTTGCCATCAATCCAACCAGCCCGAGCATCATGTATACAGCAATCTGGGGAACGGGTGTTTACAAGACGACAGACGGCGGGACGACCTGGAGCCAAATGACAACGGGAGGCATACCCACTGCGGATGTCGGGCGGACAGCCATCTCGCTGTGTGCGTCGAGTCCTAACACTGTCTACGTAGCAATTGGCAAGAATAGTGATGACTCGATGCTTGGCGTGTACAAAACAACGAACGGCGGAACGAGCTGGTCGAATGTGTCCCCTGGCGTGAACTACATGGGCGGACAGGCCTGGTATGACAACACGATCGGGGTTTCGCCAACTGACGCCAACAACGTCCTTGCTGGTGGCGTTACGTTGCAGCGCACAACCAACGGTGGCACAAGTTGGACCCAAATCAACGACCCGAACGTGCACGTTGACCACCATGCAATCACCTGGAACAGTGCAGGCACATCGGTATGGAATGGCAACGACGGCGGCATGTCGTTCTCTGCGGACGCAGGTGCTACGTGGAGTACATCCTTCAATATTCTCCCGATCACTCAGTATGTGAATATAGATGTTGACCCCAACACCAATCGTGTGTATGGAGGGGGATCACAAGACAACGTCATTTCTTTGACGGTGGACAATGGCTCCACCTGGGACCATGTGCTCGGCGGCGATGGCGGCGGTGTTGCGATGGATGTTTCAACGACACCTGCCAATGCAAACCGGTTCTGGATAACGAACGGCGTCTACGGCGGCAGCTGGGCATTCCAGCGATTGAGGACAACGAACAACGGGACAAGCTTCACAGGCGTTAACACTGGTGTTGACCCATCCGGTCAGTGGTACCACAAGATCCGAACGGACAGAGCCGCGCCTGTGTACCTGTATAATAACTCCGGCCCCTATGTGTATGAGTCTCA
>CAYHRX010000576.1:0-2463 GCA_964359075.1 uncultured Chitinophagales bacterium | reverse complement strand
CTAAAAAGAATTGTCATATCCAGATCTCGACAACCACCCCTCGGTCCCCTCCTTCGTAAGGAGGGGAAGTTTTCACCACAGCAAAACAAATCGAGGGCATCAGACCTGCTGCGTCGGATGCCCTCGGCAATGCTGAAAACTACACGCTGGAACTTACATCCATCCGTGCATTACTTCGTGAGCAACATCTTCTTTGCAACGCTCTGGCCGTCCTGAGTCAGGCGGTAGAAGTACGTGCCCGATGCAAGCTTCGACGCATCGAACGTTGCCGTGTAACCGCCAACAGCAAGCTCCTGGTCGACAAGAGTTTCAACCAGCTTGCCCGCGAGGTCATACACGGTCAGGGTGGTGTGCCCGGCCTTGTTGATTTGGAATCGGATCTCTGTTGTCGGGTTGAACGGATTCGGATAGTTCTGCGCAAGGATGAAGCCGTTCGGGATGACTTCCGGATCCGGCTTCACGCTCGACACCCGCGTGAACTTCTCCAGAGAAGGATACGATCCCGCCCCGAAGCACCCAACGTATGCCGTGTTGCCATCTGGACTGAAATCAATCGCGCGCGGACGGGTGGCGGCGCTGTCGAGGTTGTACCAGAACCACTTGAGGCTGTCAGTGAAGGTCCCGCTCGTCGGGTTCCATGCATACCACGTGTTGACGGAGTAGTTCGTCGTCACTCCGGGGTACCTGTTTGGCATGTCATTCTTCGAACCAGAGCTGAGCCAGAGACGATTGCGCGCCCAGTTCCACACCATGGACTCGCAATCAAAGCCCTTGAACAGTGTGTCGTTCGGACCAACTGTGTATGGGCCAAAGGAGCCGAAATCACTGTGGTAGCGATAGATGCAATGCAAAGTATAGTTCGCTGAATAGTAGTCATTGCCATCTTTGGAAACTTCGCCCGTACGGCAGAAGCCCCGACTTGTATCTGTGACGTTCCCCAACGAAGTGAAATTTGGAGCCCAGATCCTGATCGGGTTCCCGCCGAAAACTTGCTGGACGAAAATCTCACCCAGTGTGTCAACGCCAACCGCGGTAATCGTGGGATTGGTACCACTTGCACCAGAGACGACCTTGTTCATCACCTGTCCGGTTTGATAGTTGAGACGGTACAACTTCTCGCGGATACTGGCAAGGATGTGTCCGTTGATGTCGCGGCGGAGTCCCACGTTCGTGTTTATCGTGGAAATACTGAACAGGGTGTCGTTCACGCCGGCACCGCTGAGCACCTTAAGTGGAGAAAAGGACGCTTGCGTGCCGTTCGGATTGAACACGTGGATGGCAATTGTTCCTGCATAGGTTCCACCTGGAATCTGGATACTATCAGTTCGTCCGTACCATTGTACCCAGATCTTTCCTGCGGGATCAACAGCAATTCCATGTACGCCACTCCCTTTCTTCGCGAACGTTGAATCGGGGAAATAGCCCGCGAACGTCCACTGCGCCTGCGCAGCAGCACTGCACAGCAGCGTCAGCGCAAACAACGTGGTAATTATGTTTTTCATGTATCCTCCTGTTGGGTTGTTGTGGGGGTTGTATACAAACAACGTGAACTATGTTCTACTGACGACCGTAATATGGTGCACTCAGCTTTTGGGTATTCACCCGGATGATTCGTTTTTCGTCCGCGGACGAGCCGGAACGCGAAACGAAGAGTTCCGTACCAACACCATAGGCGAAGGCGATGCTCTTCCCCTTGAAGAGCCCCGGATACAACGGTTCTGAGGTCCCGTTGGAATGGACGACGACGATGGAACCCGCAAGGGAGTCTGTGCCGACAAACATATCGCCATCAGCCGCAAATGTTATGGCGTACACAGATGCTGAGCTGTTGGACAAGGTCAAATCGAAATACGTTTCTGAAGGACCGAGGCTATCAGCCGAAACAATCGGAAACCGCACCACTTTTTCATGTGAGTCCGACGAACGTGCGCCCAGATAAAGGTACCCGTTGAACACTCGCACTGACCGAACGTCACCAGCAAACGGGAATACTCTAACATTTCTGTCTGAACGCCGCACGCGATAGACCGCGTTGTTTCCCCCGCTTACCCAGAAGTTCTTGTTCTGGTCAAAATCAAAATCATACACAGACTGGGTTCCTGCAGGCCCCACGTTTGCATACGGTACCGCCCTTGCCGTATCGGGACCAAGCTGCACCAGCATAAACAAGGCATTTCTATTTGCAGCGGCATAGATAGTGTCACCCGGCCCAACCTTTAGCGATGTCCAGTTGTTCACAGGTGTGCTAAAAATTGCTGCATAGTCCTTCCTCACTCCCGTCGAAGAGAATCTCTTCACTCCGAGTCCCGTTCCCCCGGCTGATAAAAAGGACACAAATAGATCACCACGTCTGTTGCACGCAATGCCGTACGGCGCCTCAACTACATTGGGGGTAACCCCAAACTCGCTTACAGCCGCAATAAGCTTGTAACGCACCGGCTCACTAAAGAGAGAGGCTCCTTG